>DAIRFM010000210.1:0-4243 GCA_036795025.1 Burkholderiales bacterium
AACGCGCAAATCGGCGTTGCCAAGGCTGCTTACTTTCCGTCGCTCACACTATCGGCTTCCGGCGGTTACCAGAGCGCGGCCTTTGTCGACTGGCTCACGGCCCCGAGCCGCTACTGGTCGTTCGGGACCGCCATCGCCGAGACTCTGTTCGATGGCGGCCTGCGCCGGGCGCAGACGGACCAGGCAATCGCGGCCTTCGACGCCAGCGTGGCCGCCTACCGCCAGACCGTGCTGACCGGATTTCAGCAAGTGGAGGACAGCCTCGCCACGCTGCGCATTCTCGAGCAGGAGGCGGAGGTGCAGGGCGAAGCGGTGACGTTGGCGGAGCAAGCGCTGGCGCTGGCGCTCAACCAGTACAAGGCCGGCACGGTGAATTATCTCAACGTCGTGGTGGCCCAGGCGACCGCGCTGGCGAACCAGAGGACCGCGGTGGACATGCTCAGCCGCCGCGTGAGCGCAAGCGTGCAACTGGTCACGGCCCTGGGCGGCGGCTGGACGCCGTCGCGCGAGGAACTGACCGGGCGCAACGCGTCGCGCTCCGACCGCGATGCGCTAGGGGCAGCGACCGGCAAATGATCGGGCGCCGGTCCATGGATTATTCACGCAGCGGCCGGGAAGTTCGGCAGAACCGCCGGACTGAATGCTGTAATAAATTGTAGCAATTGGGAAAACTAATGACGATGCGTCTCGGCTATAATCCCGGGCAAGAAAAAAATATTTCCAGTCGCGATACTGATTCATAGCGAGGTCTAAATGCGTCGACTCTTGATGTTGGTTGCGGCAATTCTGGCGGGCTTGCTGGTGGCAGGCTGCGGCAGCAGCGGGAATTCGGCCGATGCTCCGGCCAACGTGGTTGCGGTTGCCGGCGACGGCATAATCACCGTGACCTGGCCCATGGCATCGGGCGTGGACTATTGGCTGTTCTATGCCAACTCCACCAGCATTTCAACCTCGAACTGGATCACGATACCCGGGTCAATATCGGTCCTAGGTGCGGCTTCGCCTTACGTGGCGACGGGGCTGGCGAACGGCGCCGTTTATTCGTTTACGCTTAACGGGCGAACCAACGGCGGTCCTGGCGGGGAGGGTACTCCCTCGGTGTCTGCGATCCCCCGGCTCGCGGGAACGGTCACGGCAAGTTTATCGGCGCCGTGGACGGCAGGGACGGCGCTCGGCGCCAATGATTTGCGCGGCGTGACCTGGGGTACGGTATTTGTCGCAGTCGGCGCCAACGGCGCCATGGATTCGAGCATCGACGGGACCACCTGGACCGCGTTGAACTCCGCGGTCGCCACCAATCTCAACGCCGCGGTCTACCGTGGTGGCGTCTATCTGGCAGCCGGCGACGGCGGCACGATGCTTTACTCGACCGATGCAATAACCTGGACGCCGCGAACTACGGGAACCGCGAACAACCTGAATGCGATTGCAACGAATTCCGGGCTGTTCCTGGCGGTCGGCGCCAAGGGGACAATTGTCTACAGCGGTGATGGCGTCACCTGGACCGCCGCGGCCAATTCGGCCACGGCGAACGACTTGTACGCAGTAACCCACTATGGAGACAGCCTGTGGATCGCGGTCGGCGCCAACGGCACCTTGGTCACCAGCACCGACGGCAGCAACTGGAAGTCCGTTACCTCGAATACTGCACTCGACCTGAAGGGGGTCGCCTATGGCATAAGCACCGCCACCAATGCAGCCTTGTTTGTCGCGGTGGGCGCGAATGGAACGCTCATCACCAGCCGTGATGCGGCAACCTGGACGGCGCAGACCGCAATCGGGCCGAACACGCTGTCCGCGATAACTTATGGAACGCAATTCATAGCAGTCGGCGCCAACGGGAGTATTTTCACCAGCACCGACGGCGCGACCTGGGCGGGCCAGCCCTCCACGACCAACAGCAATCTGAATGCGATCGTTCATGCCCCCTATAGGTATTCAGTGGTTGGGGCGGCCGGCGTGAACCTGCTGGCGCAATAGGACAGCGGTTGATTTCGGCGCCGTCGGTCTCAGGGAGAGCCTAGGGAAGGGGTGGGACCTTTGTCTTCCCACCCGCCGCCTTGCACATCGCCCAAGTCAGAGCTTTCTTAGAACCTGTTTGAATATGAGGGGATACCTCCCCTCATGCCCCCCCTAGATTAGCCCGTTGCAAAATTCATTTTGCATCGGGATTTACGTAATGCCCCGACTTGCCGCCTTTTTTTTCCAGCAGCAGTACGCCTTCGATGCGCATCCCGCGGTCCACTGCCTTGCACATGTCGTAAATCGTGAGCAGGCCCACGCTGACCGCGGTCAAGGCCTCCATTTCAACGCCGGTACGGCCCAGGGTTTCCACCGTAACCGTGAGCGTGATGCCGCAGTCGGCAGCATCGGGTTCGAATTCGGCGCCCACCCGGGTCAGCGCCAGCGGGTGCGCCAGCGGGATCAGATCCGCGGTGCGCTTTGCCGCCTGGATCGCAGCCAGACGCGCCACGCCCAGCACGTCGCCTTTTTTCGCCGTGCCCTCCTGGATCAGGCGCAGGGTTGCCGCTTGCATGCGTATGCTGCCGCGGGCGCGGGCGATGCGGTGCGTCTCCGCTTTGTCTGCGACGTCGACCATGTGCGCCTCGCCGCGTGCGTCGAAATGGGTGAGTTTTTTTTCCGTGCCGGGGGAACTTCGTTTCATAGCGGAGTATCATATCATCATGCGTATCAGTAGCTTGCTCGCTTTATTCCTGGTGCTTCTGCCGCCTGCCCTGGCCGAGGGCCTGCCCGATCTCGGCGATGCGGCGCAACTCTCGCTTACGCCGCAAATGGAGCGCCGCGTGGGCGAGTCGATCATGCGCGACATCCGCATGCACGAACCTGACTTCGACGAGGATCCGGAGGCCACGGCGTATCTCAATGTCCTCGGCAACCGCCTGGTGTCCAACAGCGCGGACGCGCGCCAGGATTTCGAGTTTTTCCTGGTCAAGGATTCCACGCTCAACGCGTTTGCGCTGCCGGGCGGCTACATCGGCGTGCATACCGGGACGATCATCGGCGCCCAAAGCGAGTCGGAGCTGGCCGCGGTGCTGGCGCACGAGATTGCGCACGTCACCCAGCATCACATGGCGCGCATGGTCAGCAAGGAAGGGCAGCTTTCGATGGCAATGCTGGCAGCAATGGCGCTGGCGATCATCTCCCGCAACTCGCAACTGGGATCGGCTGCGGCGGTCATCGGGCAGGCGAGCGCCATCACTGCGCAGATCGGTTTCACGCGCGATTTCGAGCGCGAGGCCGACCGCCTCGGCTTCCTGACCCTGGAGAAATCAGGCTTCGATGTGCGTGCGATGCCGACGTTTTTCGTGCGCCTGCAAAAAGCGGGGCGCCTGTACGAAAACAACGCACCGGCCTACTTGCGCACCCACCCGGTTACCAGCGAGCGCATCGCGGATGCGCAGAACCGGATTCAGGGACTGACGTACCGGCAGGTGCCCGACAGCCTCGATTTCCAACTGGTGCGCGCGAAGCTGCGCGCCGATCAAGGCACGTCGCGCGATGCACTGGCGCAAGCTGAAGGCGATCTGCGCGACAAGAAATTCAGCAACGAAATTGCGGCACACTATGGTTTGGCCGTGGCCTTGTTGCGCGCCAAAGAACCCGCCCGTGCCGAGGCGGAGCTCGCGCCGCTGATGAAGACCACGGACGATCCGCTGTTCGCGGGGCTGGCTGCGCGCATCAAACAGGCCAAAGGCGACAACCAGGGTGCCGCCGATGGCCTGAAGCAGGCGCTTGCCCGCTATCCGAACAATCGCGCGCTCAACTATGCCTATATCGAGGCGCTGCAGCAACTGGGAAAAAACCGGGACGCGGCGGCGCTGCTGGATGAGCAACTCAAGAATTATCCGCGCGATGCGCGGCTTTACGGCTTGCAGGCGAAGGGGTACGCGTCCCTGGGCAAGCGGCTGTTGCAGCACCAGTCGCAGGCCGAGGCTTACGTGCTCCAGGGCAGCCTGCCTGCGGCTATCGAGCAACTGCAGTTGGCTCAAAAAAGCGGCGACGGCGACTTCTACCAGCTCTCCAGCGTCGAGGCGCGCCTGCGCGATTTGCGCCAGCAGTTCGAGCAGGAGACGAAAGAGGCGAAAGAGAAGAAGTAAGGGATGCGACGGGAGGGCGAGGAGACACGGGGAGGACAGCCGAATCTTCCCGCCTCACTGTTTCCCCGGCGCCTCGAAATAGGCTTCGTACAGCAGATCGAACGTCATTTCGGTTTCCGCTAGCA
>DAIRFM010000211.1:0-4240 GCA_036795025.1 Burkholderiales bacterium
AACCGACCGCGAACAGCATCGGCGTCTCGAACGTCATCGAGCCCTTCCACATGGTGGCGAGCCAGTTGAACACCTTCACCCCGGTGGGCACCGCGATCAGCATGGTGGCGTACATGAAGAACAGGAGTCCGGCGGTGGGCATCCCTACGGTGAACATGTGGTGCGCCCAGACGAGGAACGACAGGATCGCGATCGAGGAGGTGGCATACACCATCGAGGCGTAGCCGAACAGGGGTTTCCTCGCGAATGCCGGGATCACCTGGCTGATGATGCCGAACGCCGGCAGGATCATGATGTAGACCTCGGGATGGCCGAAGAACCAGAAGATGTGCTGGAACATCACCGGGTCGCCGCCGCCGGCGGCGTTGAAGAACGAGGTGCCGAAGTGGCGGTCGGCGAGCACCATGGTGATGGCGCCGGCGAGCACCGGCATCACCGCGATCAGCATGTAGGCCGTGATCAGCCAGGTCCAGACGAACATCGGCATTTTCATCAGCGTCATCCCCGGGGCGCGCATATTGAGGATGGTGGTGATGATGTTGATCGAGCCCATGATGCTCGAGGCGCCCATGATGTGCACGGCGAAAATACCGAGATCCATGCCCGGCCCCATCTGGGTGGACAGCGGCGCATACATGGTCCAGCCGGCCGCGGGGGCGCCGCCCGGGGCGAAAAACGAAATCACCAGCAGCGACGCCGCCACCGGCAGCAGCCAGAAGCTCCAGTTGTTCAGGCGCGCGAACGCCATGTCGGGCGCGCCTATCATCATCGGTATCTGCCAGTTGGCGAAGCCGACGAAGGCCGGCATGATCGCGCCGAAAATCATGATCAGGCCGTGCATGGTGGTGAGTTGGTTGAAGAACTCCGGATTGACGATCTGGAGGCCGGGCTCGAACAGTTCGGCGCGAATGATCAACGCCAGCACTCCGCCAAGCAGCAGCATGGTGAACGAGAACCACAGGTACAGCGTGCCGATGTCCTTGTGGTTGGTGGTGGTCACCCAGCGCATCAGCCCCGAGGGCTGGTACGCATGGTCGTCGTGACCGTGACTATCGATGACTGCGCTCATGTGTTTCTCCTGGAAATCGAATCTTTATTTGCGCGCCGCTTTGACTTCGGCCGGCTGCGCCGCGTCGCCGGTCTTGTTGCCCCAGGCATTGCGCTCGTAGGTGATGACCGCGGCGATGTCGGTATCCGAGAGCTGTTTGCCGAAGGCGGCCATCGCGGTTCCGGTCTTGCCGTTGAGCACTCTGTCGATATGCGCCGCTTTGTCGCCGGTGGCGATCTTGGATCCGTCCAGTGCCGGGAACGCCGGCGGCAGGCCCTTGCCGGTCGCCTGGTGGCAGGCGGTGCAGTTGGCGGCGTAGACTTTCTCGCCCTTGGCCTTCAGCTCGTCCGCGCTCCATTGCTTGTTCGGATCCTCGGCGGCCGCGGCTGCCTTCGTCTTCTGCCCGGCAACCCACTGCGCGTATTTCTCCGGCGACACCACCTCGACTACGATCGGCATGAAGCCATGGTCCTTGCCGCACAGCTCGGCGCACTGGCCGCGGTAGGTGCCTTCTTTGTCCGCCTTGAACCAGGTGTCGCGCACGAAACCGGGAATGGCGTCCTGCTTGATGCCGAAGGCCGGTACCCAGAACGAGTGAATTACGTCGTTGGCGGTGGTGAGTATGCGCACTTTCTTGCCCACCGGCACCACCAGCGGGTTGTCCACCTCGAGCAGATAGTTTTCGCCCTTGGGTTTCTGGTTGTGGATCTGATCCTGCGGCGTGGCCAGGTTGGACAGGAACGCAACCCCCTCGCCTTCGCCCTTGAGGTAGTCGTAGCCCCATTTCCACTGGTAACCCGTGGCCTTGATCGTAATGTCGGGGCTGGACGTGTCCTTGAACTCGATCAGGGTCTTGGTCGCAGGCCAGGCCATGCCGATGAGGATGACGAAGGGGATCACAGTCCAGATGATTTCCACGGTGGTGTTCTCGTGGAACTGCGCGGCCTTGTGGCCGACGGACTTGCGGTGGGCATAGATGGAGTAGAACATCACCCCGAACACGATACAAAAAATCACCAGGATGACGTACATCATCAACATGTGCAGATCGTAGATCTCGCCGGCGACGCGAGTCACAGGCGGCTGAAAATTGAGTTGGTAGGCAGCGGGTGCGAGCTCCGCGTAGAGCGCCAGCAGCAAACCACCAATTAGTCGTCCAAGCACGCTATTCATCGTTCCCTCTTCACCGACAGGTAGACCAAGCCAAAAATGTAGACCAAGGCAAAAAAAGTTTGGTAAGCTATCATACGCAAGAGGGTTAATCAAGCGTTTCAGGGTTAACCACTATCGATCCGGAAATCAAATCAAGCGCCTTTCGCGCGCCGCGGTTGCATCGTGACGATGGCGCGCCCGTCTTCGGTCAGGCGCTGCGCCGGTTTCCAGGCGTGACCATAGACGATCTCGAAGCTCGCCGGTAGTCTGCCGTCGCGGCGCAGGTTCTCGTACGCCGCGCGCATGGCGCCGAGCACGCCCTTGCCGGTGAGGCCGCGCCGGCGTTCGGCAAGCACGTTTTGCTGGCCAGTCGCGCGCAGGTCGGCGAGCAGCGCGTCAGCGTCGGCATAGGTCAGGGTGATGAGTTCCATGTCCATCACCGGTGCGGCGAAGCCGCATGCCGAGAGCATATCGCCCAGGTCGTGCATGTCGATGAAGCCGTGCACGTGCGCTGCTCCATCGCGCGCGGCGAATGCGCTTTTCAACTCTTTCAAGGTGTCCGGCCCGTAGCAGCTGAACATCAGGAGTCCTCCCACCTTCAGCACCCGGCGCAACTCCTTGAACGCCGGTTGCGGATCGCCGGCACAATGCAGGGCCAGGTTGGACCAGGCCAGATCCACACTCGCCGCAGCCAGCGGCACGGAGGCGAAATCGGCGCACAGGTAATCGACGCGCGCGCGCTTGAGGACGCGCCGCAGCCAGGTGTCGTGGCCGCGCGCGGCCTGCAGCAGCGGCAGCGCGAAATCCAGTCCCAGGACTTGCGCGCCCGGATAGCGCTCGGCCAGGCGCTCGGCGCCATGGCCTTCGCCGCAACCCGCATCGAGAATGCGTCCAGGCTCGAGCAAGATGTACTGCAACCGCTCCAGCATGCGCGCCTCCACCTCGCGTGCGAGCACGGCAGCTTTGGCATAAGTGGCGGCCGCGCGGGACGAGGCGCGGCGCGCGGCGCGGCGGTCGATTGCAGGCGCGCTCAGCGTAAGCCCCGGCGCTGCGGCCAGACGATTGTCGCGCGCGCAGGCCTCACTGGCGCAGCGCCGACTCCACCGCCAGCCCCACGGCGAGCAGGCGCCGATCCTCGCCGCTTTGCCCTACGACCATCAGCCCCACCGGGCCCTCGCCCCGCTGGTGACAGGGAATGGACAGGGCGCAACCGTCGAGGAAATTCACCACGCTGGGATTGCGCAGTATGGCGAGATTGGTCTTGCCGTAGAGTTGATCATCCGCCTCCAGCGGCGCAATGGCGGGTGCGACCATGGCCACCGTGGGCATCAGCAGTGCATCATAGGGCGCGGCCAGGCGCGCGCTGTCGGCGATCATGGCGGCGCGCTGTGCCAGCACTTCGATGTAGTCGGCCGCGCTCATGTCGGCACCGCGCAAGATGCGGGACGCCACGCGCGGGTCGTAATCGGCCTTGCGCCGCGCGATCAGTTCACGGTGTACCGCATAGGCCTCGGCCACCACCAGGCCGCCCTTCTGGTTGATCTGCGGCAGTCGATGAAGGGCTTCAAAGCGCACGTCGGTCACACTCGCCCCGGCCTGCGACAACCTGGCGAGCGCCTTGCCAAAAGCCTCCGCCACGCCGCTATCCAAGCCCTCCAGAACGTAATCCTGCACCACGCCCAGGCGCAGGCCCTTCAGAGGCAGGGCCGGCGGCACCAGCGGCGCGTCGCCCGCGAGTATGCTATCGACCAGGGCGCAGCAGGCGACACTGGGCGCGATCGGGCCGATGGAATCGAGCGTGGTCGACAGCGGAAAGGTTCCGTCCTTGGCTATGCGCCTGGCCGTAGGTTTGAAGCCGGTGAGCCCGCAGAGCGCGGCCGGGACTCGCACCGAGCCGCCGGTGTCGGTGCCCAGGCCCATTGCCGCCATGCCGTCGGAAACAGACACCGCCGCCCCCGAAGACGAGCCGCCCGGAATGCGGCCGGTAGCCCGGTCCCAGGGATTTTTCGGCGTGCCGTAATGGGGATTGAGGCCCAATCC
>DAIRFM010000212.1:0-4222 GCA_036795025.1 Burkholderiales bacterium
TTTTCCCTTCTACGCTGAAGCGCTCGCGATCTGCCCATCCGATTTCACCGGGCAGTTGCGCTGTGGCACCTGCCGCCGGCGCGGCTGCCCTCAGGCGGTACGGCCCGGATAAAGGAGATTCGCACGGGCGAGCAACAATACCGTCGGCGCCAGCATGGTCCTGTAGCTAGATCGGCGGCAATAGGCGTAGTATTGCACGACATCGCAAGGGTGAGCATCCGAATCTGATCTGGTTGCCGGCGGCTCTACGTTCGGACGGTGCGATTCGACAGGGAGAAAGCCGATGAAAACGGTGGCGCAGATGTTAAAGCTGAAACCGGCCGGAGTAATCTCCATCAGGCCCGATGTGCCGGTGCTCGACGCCCTCAAACTCCTCGCGGACAAGGACGTAGGCGCGGTACTCGTCATGGATGGTCCGCGCTTGGTGGGGATTGTCTCGGAGCGGGACTACGCGAGGAAGGTCGCGCTGAAAGGCAAGTCCTCAAGCGATACGCCGGTGAGCGAGATCATGACACGAGAAGTCGTTTTCGTTACCCCGGCCCACACCAACGAAGACTGCATGGCGCTCATGACGGAGAAGCGCACGCGGCACCTTCCCGTGATCGACAACGGCGGGGTAGTAGGTGTCTTGTCCATTGGCGATCTTGTCAAAGACGCCATTTCCGAACAGCAATTCATTATCGATCAGCTCGAACATTATATTCACCGCTGATCAAGCCCCGGTCATCGCGCCGGTCTTATGTCGATCCCGACATCGACAGCCACGCCCTTAGCGGGCAGGGCCGCAGGGCGCCAGGGTGACCAAGCGATGAAACTGATGCTGGTCGGTGCGAGCGGATTGGTCGGACAACGGGTGCTGCGGCAGGCGTTGGCCAATCCCGCCGTCAGCCGCCTGATCGCGCCGCCGATTTCGCTACGGTTTCAGCTGTCCGCGGATCTCCCCGCCTTTGTTTTCGGCGCTGTGCACGTTGACGTAGAGGTCGCCGGCCTTGTATGCCTGGTATTGGGCGTCGGTCAGCTTCGCGCCGGCCGGAACCGACCAGGCGTTATCACCGCTCTTGGTCAACGGTACGATCACCGGGCCGTTTTTCCCCGCTGCGGCGATATGGATATGCGCCATCGTTCCCGCCACTCCGGTGGTGGTGACGCTGCCGCTCACGGTCGTGTCGGCATTGATCGTGATTGTGCCGCCACCGGATGCCGAAGTCTTGACCGCCGGGACTTCCTGGTCGCCGCTGAGCGTCACCTTGACCTGATCGCCAAAGGCCATGCCCGAATACGCCGCGACGGAAATGACCGCTGCGGCGATGGTACCCAGAACTCCCGGACGATTCGATTGATGCAATGCGTTCATTGATATTCTCCTGTGTTGATGAACCACGACTTGGACGCAGGACAATAGCAGAAGCGCTGCCCTGCGTGTGGAGCAAACACTCGGGACACATCGCTTATTCCACAGCAATCCTGACGCGGGCGGAAATCACCTTGCATTGTTAGGAGGCTGTTTTTTCAGAACCTTTTTACACTTGCCTGTCAGGCTCGAGCGCTCTGGCGCCGGTCCGGCAGGCTTGGAATTGCCGACCTTTCTGCCGCGCGCTCCCGGCGCCGACGGCGGGCAAGGCTACAAGAACATTTTTCTGCGAATCAGCTGGCTGTACCGGTTACAGTAAGGACGGTTCGGCCGCGATCCGCCGGCAGCATAACGCAAACGCGAGGCAAATTTACAATTTTTTGAGCATCCACCCATGTCAATCTCCCCCGATCCGCTGTTCAAGCCGTTTTCCGTCAACGACCTGAGACTGCCCAACCGCATCGTCATGGCGCCGATGACCCGAAGTTTCTCTCCCGGCGGCGTACCGGGACCGGACGTCGCGGCCTATTACCGCCGCCGCGCCGAAAACCGTGTCGGGCTGATTATCACCGAGGGCACGGTCATCAATCATCCGGCCTCGACCAACGATCCCCGCGTGCCTCACTTTCACGGCGAAGCCGCGTTGGCCGGGTGGGCGCGGGTGGCGAGCGAGGTCCACGCGGCGGGAGGGCGGATCATGCCGCAGATCTGGCATGTCGGCACAGTGAGAAAAGCTGGCGACCGGCCGAATCCCGAAGCGCCGCCGATCGGACCGTCCGGCCTGTTCAAGCCGGGGGTCAAGGTCGCAGAACCGATGACCGCGGCCGAGATCGCGGCGGTGATCGCGGCCTTCGCCCAAGCTGCGGCCGACGCCAGGCGTCTTGGCTTCGACGGCATCGAGCTTCACGGCGCGCACGGCTACCTGATCGATCAGTTCTTCTGGGAGGGCACCAACCAGCGCACCGACCGCTATGGCGGAGACATGGTCGCGCGTACCCGTTTTGCCGTCGAAGTGATCCAGGCCTGCCGGCGCGCGGTCGGACCCGATTTCCCCATCCTGTTGCGCTTCTCGCAATGGAAACAGCAGGACTACGCCGCGCGCCTGGTGGCCACGCCCGAGCTGCTCGGCAGGTTTCTCGCGCCTCTGGTCGACGCCGGCGTCGACGTCTTCCATTGCTCCACGCGACGTTTCTGGGAACCGGAGTTCGAAGGCTCCCCGCTCAACCTGGCCGGCTGGACCAAGAAGCTCAGCGGCAAGCCGGTGATCACCGTCGGTTCGGTGAGCCTCGACACGGATATGTTCGCGGCGTTTCGCGGCCAGGGAGCGGCGATTACCAGCATCGACAAGCTGATCGAGATGATCGCGCGTGACGAAGTGGACCTGGTCGCGGTGGGACGGGCATTGCTGGTGGACCCGGCATGGGCGACCAAGGTGCGCGAAAATCGTATGCAGGACCTCTTGCCGTTTACCCCCGAGTCGATGAAGTCTTTGTCCTGAGGGCTGGCGGCAGGCTTTCCCTTTCGCTCGATCGCGAAAAGGGGAGGGGACGCGCGAATTCTAGCCTGGGCCGAAGGCCTAGCGAATGTGCTTGCGCCGCTGCGCTTCGGAGACGAATTCTTCCATCTCGGGATCGAGCGCATTGCGCGCCGAGACGATGCCGATAGGTTTCCCGTTTTCGATCACAGGGACGTGGCGAAAGCCGTTCTCGTGCATCATGAGCAGGGCGTAACCGAACGATTTGTCGGGATCCACAGTCTGCGGTTCGTTCGTCATCACCTCGGCCAGCTTGGTGGCTTGCGCATCGAGTCCCTTCGCCATGACGCGAAACACGGCATCGCGTTCGGTAAAAATTCCGACCAGGCGTTCGTTTTCGACGACCATGACTGCGCCTACGTTCTTGCTTGCCATCAGCTTGGCGGCTTTGCTGACGGTAGTTTCGGGAGGGGCAGTGAGAAGCTTTTTTCGCTCCATCACCTGTTTCACCCGTTGACTGAACATCGTGGTCACCTCCAGCCTTGCATTGAAATGTGCGCATTCCCGTCGCGACGGGTTTTCTCGGCGGCGATTGGCATGAGTCGGACTGGGCCCGACCTGCGTCGCCTGTTTTTCCCGTAGCCAGCGTATCGGCGATGTTACCGATGCTTTCAATGTGCCGGATTGACCTAGATCAATGTCCGCCCTAAGCAAAACACCGGCATTTGGCAACTATCGATGGCGCAGCGGCGCCCGGTCTTGCCCCTCATGAGCAGATCATCCTTAACAGGTCCTGGTAGTCATGCATCCTTCTTTCTCACCGGTTTGAGCGTGCCCATACCTTTGGCGACGAGCTTGCCCGCTTCGTCGCGCACCTCCGCCTCGCAGAACAGCGTCGATCTGCCGCCGCCGATCACCTTGCCTTCGGCGCTGAGCCGGCCGCCCATGCCGGGGCTGATGAACTTCGCGTTCATGTCTATGGTCAGGATGCCGCCTGGCGCGCTCTGGAGATGCAGCCTCGCAGCCAGGCTCATGGCGCTGTCTAGCAGGGTCATGATCACGCCGCCGTGAGCCGCTTTCCAGCTGTTGCGGAACGCCGGCTTGATCTCCAGTGCGAGCAAGGCGCGCCCTTCGTGGTTCTGGACGCGCTCGATGCCCAGGTGATCGATGAAGGGAAGCGGCGTTCCGTACTCTTTGCTCAGGCTCAGTTTCATCCGGGTAGAAGCGTTTGGTTTGCAGCGCATTGTCGGCGCGAGCCTTTAAGCAGCCCGCGCAAGGGGCGCGCGCGGGCGCTCCTAAATAATGCTGGCGCCGCCGTCGACGGCGACGATCTGGCCGGTGATGTGGGCGGAGGCATCCGACGCAAACAGCGCTGCCAGCCCCTTCAGATCCTCCTC
>DAIRFM010000213.1:0-4173 GCA_036795025.1 Burkholderiales bacterium
TTGGGGTAGATCACCTCGTCGCCGACGCCGTAATCGGTGGTGCACAGGATGGTGTAGGCGATGAACGGTTTCGCGCCCGCGCCGATCACCACATGCTCAGGATCGATCGTGAGGCCGCGCAGGCGCCCCATGTCCTTCGCCGCCGCCGCGCGCAGCTCCGGGATCCCGGCCGAGGGCGTGTAGCCGTGCCGGCCCTCGCGGATCGCCTTGACCGCGGCATCCTGGATATTGACCGGCGTGTGAAAGTCCGGCTGGCCGATGCAGAAGGAAATGATGCTTTTACCCTGGCGAATAAGCTCGTTGACCTCGGCGAGCACGACAAAGGCGTTCTCGGTGCCGAGTTCGGCGGTACGGCGGCTGGTCTTGGGCATGCGCGGGCGTCACAAAGATGGAAAACGCTATTTTAGCCTATGCAGCCAGCGCCTTGTCGCTCTATCATCGCGCTGTCAAGGGGAATTCCATGCTCATCAACTGCGCCGCATACCAGGATGGCCGCAAACTGGCCGACATCAAGCCTGACGAAATCAGCGACTACGTCAGCCGTCCCGACTGCTTCGTCTGGGTGGCGCTGAGGGATCCCGGTCCGGGCGAACTTGCCGCAATGAAGGAGGAGTTCGACCTGCACGAGCTCGCGGTCGAGGATGCTCACCACGGCCATCAGCGTCCCAAGATCGAGGAATACGGCGACTCGCTGTTCGTGGTGCTGCACACCATCGAGGGCACGGCCGAGGAGATCAAAGTCGGCGAGATCGACATATTCGCCGGAAAAAACTACGTCCTGTCGGTGCGCAGCCATTCGGAACGCGGACTCGCGGAAGTACGCGCGCGCTGCGAGCGCGAGCCGGCACTGCTGCGCCACGGCTCGGGTTTCGTGTTGTACGCGCTCATGGACGCGGTGATCGACCGCTATTTTCCGGTTGTCGACGCGCTGGAAGACGAACTGGAACGGGTGGAGGAAAAAATCTTTGCCGGCTCCTCGCCGCGCGCCAACACCGAGGCGCTCTACGCCTTGAAGCAAAAGCTGATGTCCCTGCAGCATGCGGTGCGGCCGCTGCTCGACGGCGCGGCCAAACTCTATGGCGGGCGCGTGCCTGCGGTTTGCGTCGGCACGCAGGAATACTACCGCGACATCTACGATCACCTGTTCCGCATCAACCAGACCATCGACAGCCTGCGCGACATGGTGACCACCGCAATCTCGGTCAATCTTTCGCTCATCACTTTGCAGGAAAACGAGACGACGAAGCGCCTGGCCGGCTACGCCGCCCTGGTGGCCGTGCCGACCATGGTCGCGGGCGTCTACGGCATGAACTTCAAGCACATGCCGGAATTGGACTGGGTACTTGGCTACCCGCTCGCGGTCGGCATCATGGCGGTGATCGACGGCTACCTGTTTTACCGCTTCCGCAAGTCAGGCTGGCTCTGACCGCGGAATTTTTCGGCACCGGCGCGTAGCGCGCCGACGCTCCTACCTGCCGGCTTGCGCCAGCACCGCCTGAAGCAGCACGTTGCAGCCGGCGGCGAGATCCTCAGGCTTCGCGTTTTCGCTTTCGTTGTGGCTGATCCCGCCCTCGCAGGGCACGAATATCATGGCCGTCGGCGCCACGCCGGCGATATACACGGCATCGTGGCCGGCGCCGCTCACGATGTCCATGTGGCGGTAGCCCAGCCGCTCCGCTGCCGCGCGCACCGCGGCGACGCAGCTCTGGTCGAAGTGACACGGGGGGAAGAAAACGGTCTGCTGCAGGTCGATCTCGAGCCCCTGTTCCTGCGCGATCCTGCCGGCCGCTAGGCGCAGGCCCTGCTCCATGCGATCGACGCCGGAAACCTCGGTGTCGCGAAAATCCACCGAGAACACCGTTTCTCCGGGCACGACGTTGCGCGAGTTGGGCCGGTTGACGATCATGCCGACAGTGCCGCGCGAATGCTCGGTGGCCTTGGCCAACCGGTTGACCTCCTGGATCAGGAAGCTTGCGCCGTAGAGCGCATCGCGGCGCAGGTGCATGGGCGTGGGGCCGGCGTGCGCGTCCATGCCGCGCACCGTCACCTCGAACCAGCGCTGACCTAGCGCCCCGGTCACCACGCCCACGATATTGCCAGTGTTCTCCAGCAGCGGCCCCTGTTCGATATGCGCCTCGAAATAGGCACCCAGCTTGCGTCCGCCCACCGGCGTCGCGCCGGCGTAGCCGATGGCGCGCAGCGCGTCGCCGAACGACACGCCATCGAGATCGCGCGCGGCCAGAACTTCCTCTACCGTATGCGCGCCTGCAAACGCGCCGGAGGCACCCATTACCGGCAGGAAGCGCGAACCTTCCTCGTTGGTCCACATCGCAACTTCGAATGGCGCCTCGGTCTGTATCCCCCGGTCGTTGAGGGTGCGCGCCACTTCGAGCGCCGCCATCACGCCGTAGCAGCCGTCGAAGCGTCCGCCCGAAGGCTGGGTGTCGAGATGGCTGCCGGAGACCACCGGCGGCAAGGCGTTATTGCGCCCGGCGCGACGCGCGAAGATATTGCCGACGCCATCCACGGTGACGGCGAGGCCCGCCTCCTTGCACCAGCCGACAAACCGGTCGCGCCCCTGACGGTCGAATTCGGTCAGCGTCAGCCGCTTCACTCCGCCCTTGGGCGTGGCGCCGATTTTCGCCATCTCCATGAGCGAGCCCCACAGCCGCTCGGCATTGATCTGTATATTCGCGCTCATGCTCGCATCCTCTTTTCCGGTCCTCTTGAAACGAATTTACTTCAGCTCGCGCACCACCTCGGCCGTGACGCCGAACATTTCGTCCAGGTGTTTCTTCTCTGCGATCAACGGCGGGCAGAAGGCGATGTTGTCGCCGATGGGGCGCACGAACACGCCGCGTTCCCAGCACTTGCCGAACACCTCCGTCGCGCGCGCCCCCGGGGCGCCCGCGCGCGGCGCGAACTCGATCGCGCCGATCAGGCCGAGGTTGCGGCAATCGATCACGTGCGGCAGTCCCTTGAACGAGTGCACGCCATTCTCGAAGTCCGCGGCCAGGGTCTGCGCGCGCGTCAGCAGGCCCTCTTCGGCATAGGTGTCCAGCGTGCCCAGCGCCGCGGCGCTGGCAAGAGGATGCCCGGAATAGGTATAGCCGTGGAAGAAATCGATGCCGTTGCCCGAAGCCTGCATGAAGGTATCGTAGATCTCGCTCTTCACGATCACCCCGCCCATCGGCACGGTGCCGCTGGTAATGCCCTTGGCGAAGGTGATGAGATCGGGCGTGACGCCGAAATATTCACTCGCGAACGGCTTGCCCAGGCGGCCGAAACCGGTGATCACCTCGTCGAAAATGAGCAGGATGCCGTGCTTGTCGCAAATCTGGCGCAGGCGCTGCAGATAGCCCTGCGGCGGAACCAGCACGCCGCCCGCGCCCGATACCGGCTCCACGATCACCGCGGCGATGTTGGACGCATCATGCAACGGGATGATGCGGGCCTCCAGCTCGTCGGCGAACTCGGCGCCCGCGACCGGCTGGCCGCGCGAGAACGCGCTGCGCGCGGGGTCGTGGGTGTGGCGCAGATGGTCCACGCCGGGCAGCATCACGCCGTAGGCCTTGCGATTGGCAGGCACGCCGCCCACCGAAATGCCGGCGAGGTTCACGCCATGATAGCCGCGCTCGCGGCCGATGAAACGGGTGCGCGTGCCCTCTCCCTTCAGGCGGTGGTAGGCGAGCGCGATTTTCAGCGCCGTGTCCACCGCCTCGGAGCCGGAATTGACGAAAAATATCTGCTCCATGCCCTCGGGCGCGAGCTCGGCGATGCGCCGCGCGACTTCGAACGGCAGCGGATGGCCGAGCGAGAACGACGAGGAGAAATCGAGAATGCCGGCCTGCTTGCGTATTGCCTCGACGATTTTCGGCCGGCAATGCCCGGCATTGACGCACCACAGCGTCGCCAGGCCGTCGAGCACTTTCTTGCCTTCGACGGTGGTGTAGTACATGCCTTCGGCCGAAGCGATCATCCGCGGCGAGCGTTTGAACGCACGGTTGTTGGTATACGGCATCCAGTAGTGCTCGAGGTCGAGCGGCTGCGACGGTTGCTGCGGTGCGTTCATGGTCTATCCTCCAGATGCTGCGTATGAGGGGTCGCCGATGCTCCGGGGCGCCCGCTTGGCGAAAACCAAGCTGTGTGGCGATTCTCCCCTCGAGCCGGGGC
>DAIRFM010000214.1:0-4173 GCA_036795025.1 Burkholderiales bacterium
GACGATCATCCGCTGTTTCGCGAGGGCGTAGTGCATTCCCTGGCGTCGCAACCGGATTTCGATGTCGTCGGCCAGGCCTCCTGCGGCGAGGACGCCCTGCGCATGGCATGTGACCTTGTTCCTGACGTCGTGCTGCTCGATATCACGATGCCCGGCTGGGGCGGGATCGTCACCGCCGAGAAAATCACGATCGCCTGTCCCACCACCAAGGTAATGATGCTGACGGTGATGGAGGATGAGAGCAAATTGCTGGCTTCGTTCAAGGCCGGCGCCCGCGCCTACGTGCTCAAAGGCGTTTCCGCACATGAATTGGCGCGCGTGGTTCGCTCCGTTGCGCAAGGTGAGGTCTACGTCACGCCGTCGCTTGCCGCGGGGATTCTGGTCACGCTCACCCGCAGTCCCGCGCCGCAGGATCCCCTTGAAGGGTTGAGCGAACGCGAGTCGGAAATTCTCAAACTGGTGGTGCAGGGGCTGACCAACCGCGAGATCGGCGACCGCCTCCATCTGTCGGAGAAAACCATCAAGCATTACATCACAAATATCCTGGAGAAACTGCATGTGCGCAGCCGCATGGAAGCGGCAATGCTGGCCGTGCGCGCCGCGCGGCGTGATCCGGAGCAGAGATGATTGCGCAACGCAGAATTGTCTCCTGGAGTCTGCGCGTATCGTTGCTTCATGGTAAAATATTTCAGCAAATTCAAGCAAGAATATCCGACGCGTGCCGTTGAACTTGGCCCCAGATCTTGTCGATGCAGCGGCGTTGGCACGCAATTGAAATATATTGCATATACGGATGATCGGTCGAGGGAACGTCGATGAAACGAAGCGCGCGGATTGTTTACCTGACGATGTTCGGCGCCAGCCTTGTTGGTGGCTTGCTGGCGACTGCGGGGGTGGCCCAAACCGTCAATTTGGGTGCCGCCAATAGTGCAGATTTCAAAGTCGTGTACGCGACAGCCCAGGACGTGGCCGAAGGCAAGCAAGTGGCTGAAACCATGTGCGCCGGCTGCCATGGTATCAACGGGATCAGCAAACAGACGGGCGTGCCTAACATCGCGGGGCAGCGGCCAGTCTACCTTCACCTCGAGATGAAGGTTTATCAGGCTGGCGGGCGCGGCAACAAGATCATGACCAATACGGTCAAGTACATGAACGACGATGCGATCATGAAAGTGTCCGCATATTATGCGAGCCTGGAGCCCGCAGAGCCGAGCAGCGGCGGCAGCGCGAAAGCCGCCCCGGCCAAGCCGAGCGCGGTTAGCGCCGGCAAAGCGGCTGCCGCAGGTTGCGCCGGATGTCATGGTGAGGCCGGGATCAGCAAGACCCCCGGGATGCCTAACCTGATCGGGGTGGATCCGAAGTATTTCATTGCCGCAATCAACGCCTACAAGGGCGGGCAGCGCAAGCATGACATGATGAAGACCCTGGTATCGGGCTTGAAGGAGACCGATCTCAATAACATCGCGCTTTACTATGCGCTGCAAAAGCCTGGCAAGGCCCAAACGCCCGCGCCGGGCAACGCCGCCGCAGGGAAGACAGCCGCCGCCGGTTGCGTTGGTTGCCACGGGGAAGGCGGTGTGAGCGGCAATCCGGCGACACCCAGTCTCGCCGGACAGGAGGCGCAATATTTTGCCGATGCGATGCGCGCTTACAAGGACGGATCGCGTAGCGACGCGACGATGAAAGGTCCGGCAAGTTCGATCGACGAGGCTACCGCAAAGAATTTGGCCGCCTACTACGCCGGTCAGGCACCCCAGGCGCCCAAGGTCGGCAAGCCCCTGACCGTCGCGGAGTGGGCTGAGCGTTGTGACCGTTGCCATGGTGTCAATGGCAACAGCACTGATCCGCGTGCGCCTGCTTTGGCCGCACAGCGCTTGGAATATTTGGAAAGGGTGCTACGCGCCTACAAGAGGGGCGAGCGCAAGAGCAAGGAAATGGCGGTGATGTCCGAAGGACTGGATGACGCGCTGGTCGATGGCCTTGCCGCCCACTATGCGCGGCAGAAGGCGCGCGGCCTCGCCTACCTGGTTCTGCCTCCACCCAAATGAAAACTCGCCGGAATGCCGGCGATACCCGGATTGCATTAGAACATTCAGCCCACCCAACATACGGATAGATCATGAGAGCTACGCCACTGCATCGCCATTACCTGCATTTCTCGGAACTGCCCACCAGCATGCGCGTCATGTACACGGCGGTGCTGCTCCTCCTGGGACTTGCCTACATGTTTGCCGCGATCTATCTGTTCCACACCTATTCCGGGCGCGACGGAAACCCGAAGGACATGTCCTATGACGACCTCGTCATTGCCTATTCAGGCAGCGGCAAGGGATCGCGCCTGGAAGCGGCGCTGCGTGGCCCGATGTCGAACATGCTCCCGCCCGACGAACTCGGCGTGCTGGTTTCATGGGTTCAGCAGGGGGCCGACAAAGCGAAGTACGAAACCGCAGTCAAACCGACTCTAGAAAAGCGCTGCATGGCCTGTCATGACGGCAGCAATCCGCACTTGGCGAACTTGAATGGCTTGGACAACCTGAAGAAGGTGACCGAGCAGGACACGGGTACCGATATCTTCACGCTAGTTCGCGTCTCGCACATTCACTTGTTCGGCCTGACCTTCATCTTTTACCTGGTGGGCACTATCTTCAGTCACGCGTACTGGCGGCCGGTCTGGCTGAAGGCGGCTGTGGTCGGACTGCCTTTCCTTTGCCTCGCCCTGGATATTATGTCCTGGTACATGGTCAAGCTGTATCACCCCTTCGCCTTCGTGACCATGGGCGCGGGCGCGCTGCAGGGTCTGAGCTTTGCCTTCATGTGGGTCGTTTCGATGTATCAGCTGTGGTTCTCCGGAACGCCGGAAGCCGTTGCGAGCCGGCACGGTGTGGAAGAGATTGCGGTTGGCTGAAGAGTAGGCGCGCTGCAGCTACCGCAATGGTAGCTGCAGCGCGCCGCATTGCCGGACCTCACCTCGGGGTAGGTATCTTCCGGGCCTGTCCAAAAAACGGCTTAGGGTTGTCTTTATCCAGAATCGCCGATTGCGTACGGACGGCTTTTCGTCCGTGCAACGTGACAACTGTGCACCAGCGGGGCGCGCGATTTAATCCTCACGTATAGAAACAAACGCCGTCGGGCTCTCGGCCGCGACGGCGTGTCTTCAGTTCAGCGAGTAAGAGGCTAAGTCAGTAACGATACCGCTTGGGCGATCCTGGCTCTTAAAGGATATCGTTTGCCTAAGATTTACTTCGCCGGCTGGCTCGCGTACCAGGATGCGAGGTCCTCGATGATGGCATTGCTATAGGGGAAGCTCATATTGTGCATGGTGGTGCTTTCGCGCTTGCCATCACGATAGGCTCTCAAGGCCATCACCAGATAGTCCTTGTCCTGCCCTTTCATCCTCGGCGCAGCCATGGAAGGATTGTCGTCCTGGTCATGACAACGGTTGCACTTCGCCGCCAGCTCCTGGGTTGAACTCGGTATCTGGTCGCCGGCTTTGGGCTGCTGAGACGCATAAAACGCGACGATGTTGTCGATGTCCTTGTCGCTTAACCCGGCCACATAGCGTTGCATGCCCCAGTTCTGGCGCGTGGTCCGATAGGACTTGATCGCCTTCGCCAGGTATTGCGCATCCTGCCCGGCGAGGTTGGGCGTTGCCGTGTCTATGCTGACGCCGCGTGCACCGTGGCAGCCGCCACACATGGCGCTAAGTGGCTCGCCAACAGCCGAATCGCCGCGAGCCGGCGCCGCGCGCTGCACCGGTGTTTGCGCGGCGAAATACAGGGCGAGGCTTTCCAGGTCCAGTCTATCGGAATCGCGCATGATCGATTTCATCGAGGTCATCTTGCGATCGTCGCGGTGATACTCGAGGATCGCAGCGACCAGGTAATGCGGCTGCTGGCCGGCCAGCGTGGGCGTTCCGGGCGTCTTGGCGTTGCCGCCTTCGCCATGACATTTGGCACACTCGGCCGCGAGCACTTTACCCTTCTCGTAAGGCGAGGTGTGCTCGACATCCTTAGCCGTGGTGATCGGAACAGGTGGCAGGCTGGCAAAGTATGCGGCCACATTGCGCATATCCGCCTCGCTCATATGCGTTACGATGTCCCTCAGGGCGGCGTGCGTGCGTTTTCCGTTCTTGTATTCGTTCAAGGAAGCGAGCAGGTAGCGTTCGCGCTGCGC
>DAIRFM010000215.1:0-4169 GCA_036795025.1 Burkholderiales bacterium
AAAGCTTTTGCTGCACCCATGCCTGCACCGAGGCGAGCGCGGCGGGCAGCTTGGCCGGCTCGGTGCCGCCCGCCTGGGCCATATCCGCCCGTCCGCCGCCCTTGCCGCCGACCTGCTGGGCGACGAAATTGACCAGTTCCCCGGCTTTCACTTTGGTCGTCAATTCGGAGGTGACCCCGGCGATCAGGCTCACTTTGCCACCCTCGGTCGAGGCCAGAACCACCGCCGCCGACTTGAGCTTGTCCTTCAGCTTGTCCAGGGTCTCGCGCAGGGTCTTCGCGTCGGCGCCCTCGAGCGCGACGGCGAGCACCTTCACCCCTTTTACTTCGACCGCCTGCAGTGCGAGATCGTCCCCCTGCGCCGACGCGACCTTCGATTTCAACCGTGCGAGCTCTTTCTCGAGCGCCCTCGCGCCGTCGACGAGTTGGGAGATCTTCTGGCCGAGTTCCTGCGGCTGGGCTTTGAGCAAGCTCGCGGCCTCGCCCAGCCGCGCCTCCTGTTCCTGCACATAGGCCAAGGCGGCCTCGGCGGTGACCGCCTCGACCCGGCGTATGCCCGCCGCCACGCCCGACTCGGACACGATCTTGAAAAAACCGATGTCGCCGGTGCGGCGCACGTGGGTGCCGCCGCACAACTCGGTGGAAAATTCGCCCATGCCGATGACGCGCACCTCGTCGCCGTACTTCTCGCCGAACAGCGCCATCGCGCCGGCCTTGATCGCGTCGTCGTATTTCATGACCCGCACCGAGACCTCGACGTTGCGGCGGACCTCGTGGTTTACCAGTTCCTCGACCTGGCGCAGCTGCGCGTCAATCATCGGTTCGTTGTGAGAGAAGTCGAAGCGCGTGCGCTGGGCATCGACGAGCGAGCCCTTCTGCTGCACGTGGCCGCCGAGCACTTTGCGCAGCGCTGCGTGCATCAGGTGCGTGGCCGAGTGGTTCCACGCCGCGCGGGCGCGCGCCACGCTGTCCACCGCGGCCATCACGCGGTCGCCGACGCGCAGATGCCCGGCCTTGAGTTCGCCCTTGTGGCCGAATACGTCGGCTTGGATTTTCTGCGTATCCTCGACGCTGAAGCTGCCGTTCACGCCGGCGAGTTCCCCCCGGTCGCCCACCTGGCCGCCGGACTCGGCATAGAACGGCGTGCGGTCGAGCACCACCGCCGCGGCCTCGCCGGCGGCGATCTCATCGACCGACGTCCCTTCGCGGTACAGCGCCACCACGGTGCCTTCGAGCGTGAGGCTATCGTAGCCATGGAACTCCGTCGGCCGGCCGGAATACTCCACGCCGGCAGATACCGTGAACCTGGACGCGGCACGAGCGCGCGCGCGCTGGCGCTGCATCGCCGCCTCGAAGCCGGCGTAATCGACGCGCACGTCGCGCTCGCGCGCGATGTCCGCAGTGAGATCGACGGGAAAGCCGAACGTGTCGTAGAGCTGGAATACAGTCTCCCCGTCGAGCAGCCGGTCCTCGCGTGTGAGCGCGCCTTCGAGCACCTTCATGCCGTGCTCCAGGGTCTCGGCAAAGCGCTCTTCTTCCGTCTTAAGCACCCGGGTGACTCGTTCCTTCGCCTTGACCAACTCGGGATAAGCCTCGCCCATGACGCGCGCGAGGTCCTCGACCAGACGGTGGAAGAAGGGCTCGGTCTGGCCGAGCTTGTAGCCGTGGCGAATGGCGCGCCGGATGATGCGCCGGAGCACGTAGCCGCGTCCCTCGTTACCCGGGATCACGCCGTCGACGATGAGAAAGGATGTCGCGCGGATATGGTCGGCGATGACCTTGAGCGAATTGCTCGCCAGATCCTTGACGTGAGTCTCGCGCGCCGCCGCCTTGATCAGATCCTGGAACAGGTCGATCTCGTAGTTGGAGTGCACCCCCTGCAACACGGCGGCGATACGCTCCAGCCCCATGCCGGTGTCCACCGAGGGCTTGGGCAGAGGATGCAGCTTGCCCGCGTCGTCCCGGTTGTATTGCATGAACACCAGGTTCCAGATCTCGATATAGCGGTCGCCATCCGCCTCGGGCGTGCCGGGTGGCCCGCCGGCGATCCCCGGGCCGTGGTCGTAGAAGATTTCGCTGCACGGGCCGCACGGGCCGGTTTCGCCCATCTGCCAGAAATTATCCGAGCCGCCGCCGGGCTTGTCGCCGATGCGGGCGATGCGCTCCTTGGGCACTTTGATTTCGTCGGCCCAGATGGCGTAGGCCTCATCGTCGGTCTGGTAGACGGTCACCCACAGTTTATCCTTGGGCAGCTTGTATACGCCCGTAAGCAGATCCCAGGCGTAGTGGATGGCGTCGCGCTTGAAATAGTCGCCGAACGAAAAATTGCCCAGCATCTCGAAGAAGGTGTGGTGGCGCGCGGTATAGCCGACGTTCTCCAGGTCGTTGTGCTTGCCACCGGCGCGCACGCTCCGCTGCGAAGTGGTGGCGCGTTTATAGGGACGCGGCTCCTTGCCGAGGAACACATCCTTGAACTGCACCATGCCCGAATTGGTAAACAGCAGGGTAGGGTCGTTGCCCGGCACCAGCGGACTCGAGGCCACCACGGCGTGCCCGCGCTGGGCGAAAAATTCCAGGAACCTACTGCGGATTTCTGCTGATTTCATGGTTTCGCTTCGGGCCCGGCGCCAAGTGCCCGGCCAGTCCAGCTGCCCTGAGGTAAAAGTGTGAATTTTCGCTTGAATCAGGCGCGCATGCAAATCCGTGCTATTGCCGCGCTGCAGCTTACGCAACGCGGCTCAGGCAAATGCGTGCACGAAGCGAGCCTGAAATACGGGCCGAATCAAGCCAGACTGACCCCAAGCAGCTTGCCGATGGCGTAGGTCAGAGCGCCCGCCGCGGCACCGATAAAGAGCATGCGCAGGCCGTCGCGCAGCGCGCTGCGGCCGGTGAACAGGCTGATGGCGGCGCCAACGGCAAACAGCGCCAGAGCAGTGACGCCGATGGAAATGACGAGCGCTCGGCCCCCGCTCAGTGCGAAGAACGGCAGTAGGGGCACCAGCGCACCCGCGGCGAACGAAAGAAAGGAAAAGATCGCAACGCCCCAAGGCGAGCCGAGATCTTCCGGATTCAGTCCCAGTTCCTCGCGCGCAAGCGTATCGAGCGCCTGGGCCGGATCGGAGATGACGGCCTTGGCCAGCTTCAGCGCATCCTCGCGCGACAGGCCGCGCGCGGCGTAAATCAGCGCCAGCTCCTCGGCTTCCTCCTCCGGGTACTGCGCGAGTTCGTCGCGCTCCAGGCCGATCTGATGCTCGAACATTTCGCGCTGCGAACGCACCGACACGTACTCGCCCGCCGCCATCGAAAACGCGCCGGCCAGGAGCCCGGCCACGCCCGAGAGCAGAATGACCGAGCTGTTGGCGGAGGCGCCGGCTACGCCCAGAATCAGGCTGGCGTTCGAAACCAGGCCATCGTTGATGCCGAATACCGCAGCGCGCAGATTGCCGCCACCGCTGACGCCGCGGTGGCGTTTGCCCACCTCTTCGAGCGTGGTCGGCAGCGGATGGCCCGGCGCGGCATGCGAATACACCGACAAGCCGCGCACTTTCATCGCCACCAGCACCGAGCGCAGGGCGCGTGGGCCATGTCGGCGCACCAGCGCGGCGACCATGCGCGCACGCAGGTCGGGTGCATACTCGGGCACGGCGGCCCCGGTTTGACGCGCCCAGATCGCGGCCTGGCCCTCGGCCTCGGCAGCAAGCCCGCGGAACAGATCCGCGCGCGGCGTGCCGGCCTCGGCTTCGGCCATGACCCGGTAAAGATAGGCGGAGCGCTTTTCCTCGTGCCAGCCTTCCTGCGAATGTTCGTTGCCGGACATCAGTCTGCGTCTCCAGCTTTGAGGACCTGGCGCACTGCTTCGGCGGAGAATCCGCGGCCGGCGAGAAAGCGCATCTGCCGGCCGCGCTCGGCGGCGGTTTGCGGCAGTACGCCAAATTTTCTTTGCCAGGCTGCGCGACAGTGGTCCAGCTCCTGCGTACGCGCCTGCTCCACGGCGTGTTCAACGACCTCAGCGGATACGCCACGACTCCTGAGGTCGTGCTCTATTTTACGGCTCCCGAATTTGCGCGCAAGCGCGTTGGCGCGGGACTCGGCGAAACGCGTCTCCGACAGCCAGCCGCGCGCGACGAGCGCGTCCAGCAACTGTTCGACCTGTTCGGGAGATTCGGAGTG
>DAIRFM010000216.1:0-4162 GCA_036795025.1 Burkholderiales bacterium
ACACCAACTTCCATTGGTGGCCAAAATCCGCCGTCCCGAACTAATCACGCGGAAACCGTATAATTCCTTCAGCCGGTCGCAGCCGTTCTTGGTGCCGTAGAGGTGGATGACCTCGAACCAGTCCGGCCGCGCGTCAATGAGCGGTTGCCAACCCAGAGGATTGAGCGCGATGCCGTTTGGTCAAAAAATTGAAACGACCGAAAGACCTGTGGTTCATGGGACAATGGATAGCAAAGCGAATTTTCCAGCTGCCACAGCTTAGTGCAACGCGGCGTCCAGGGCTCCACGGCAGCGTTTGAACTTCTTTCGGGAGCCGCATGGGCACGGGCCATTGCGGCCAGGCGCAGGCGCCTTGTTGAGCTGTCGCAGTTTCTCCTGCGGGGCGCGGCGGGCGAGCCAGTAGGCATGGATGTTGCAGGCGGCGGGGGCGATCCGGTCAACAAACGCCTGATGCCGTGCAACGGAATCCTCGTGCGCGTCGACCAATTCCTTCAGCCGCTCCCAGCCGCTCTTGGTGCCGTAGAGGTGGATGACCTCGAACCGGTCAGGTCGCGCGTCAATGATTGGTTGCCAACTCGCAGGATCGAGCGCGACGCCCTTGACGTAGCCGCAGCACCATTCGTCGACGATCGGCACGCTGCGTCCTTCGATCTTGTACGCATAGAAAAGCGGCTCGTAGTGCTGGGGGCCATGGGTCAGCGTGAATGCGAGAATATTTGCATGGCCTATCAGCAGGCCAAGAATACGCTTCGCCTGCTTCTCGCTCGTAAACTCTGGAGGTTGCTCGCCTTCCTCCTGGTCCCAGACCCACCGCATCCATTTCGAGGGCATGATTGTATCCGGCCCCGAGAGCAGCGCGCAGATGAAGCCGTCGAAAGTGAAGAAATCCATCGGATTTTCGAGACCGTCCTCGGCCAGCAAAAACGCGTCGAGTTCCTTGATCTCCTGATCGGTCAGCGGTCCGGACTGGATCGGCCTTATTGGAAGGTCCCATTTCATCGCAATGCCCCAGCCGCCTGATCACGCCACCTCTTGATGGTAATGGCGCAGGAGCCCACCCAGTCGCTCGCGGCATTGCACGGGCTGCTCGCGGCGGATGTCGGTATCCCGAGGGAACAGCAGGAGGTTGTACTTCCCCTGATGGTTCCGCTCAGCATGGTAATGCTCGACGAATTCGCTCAGGGCTCGTCGCAGGGAGCGCTCACCAAACAGAACCACCTTCGACAGGCACTCCTCTTTCACCGACCTGACCCAGCGCTCCGCATAGGCATTCAGGTTCGGGCTGCGGGGAGGCAGCACGAGCGGTTCGACCCGACCTGACGCAATGATCGCTCGGAAGGATTGGGTGTACTTGGTGTCGCGATCGTGCAGGAGATAGCGGCAATCCCGCAGTGCGCCGCATCCCTCCATGGTCACGTTCCGGGCAATTTGCTTCATCCATCGCTCGTCCGGGTGAATGGTGATCCCGGCGATAGCCACCCGGCGGCTCTCAAGATGGATGAAAAACAGCACGTAGTAGGTCACCAGCCCACGTAATGTGAGGACCTCCGCAGTGAAGAAGTCCGTTCCCGCCAACAGTGCCCGGTGCTGGTGCCGGGCAGGTCTCCGATGACCGGGTCGAAATTGGCGGTGCATCAAGACAAACCGTCAGAACGTCAAACCTGTTGTGAATACCTCAACTGCATAAAAATAGAGCTCGGCGTCGAGTGCGCGCTGCATGTTGGCGGCTTTGCGGAAGCCATGTTGCTCACCGCAGAACAGGAAATAGCCGACCGGCGTGCCGCGGCGGCGCAGCGCCTCGACCATAGCTTCTGTCTGGTTCGGCGGCACCACCGCATCCTCGTCGCCTTGGAAGAAGATAACGGGACGCGACAGGCGCTCGACGTTGAAGAGCGGCGAACGCTCGCGGTATAGCGTCGCCTCCTGCGGGTAGGGGCCGATCAGCCAGTCGAGATAGCGTGACTCGAACTTGTGCGTGTCGCGCGCAAGCGCGGCGACGTCGCTCACGCCGTAATAGCTCGCTCCCCCGCGGAACACGTCGTGGAACACGAGCGCGGCTAGCGTTGTGTAGCCGCCCGCGCTGCCGCCGCTGATGGCCATGCGATCCCCATCGACGAGCCCGCGCTCGACCAGGAACTTCGCGCCGTTGATGCAATCGTCGACGTCGACGATGCCCCAGCTGCGGTGCAGGCGGTCGCGATAGGCGCGGCCGAAGCCGGTGCTGCCGCTATAATTTACGTCGAGCACCGCGATACCGCGGCTCGTCCAGTACTGGATCCGGAGGCTCAGCGTGGAGGAGGCGGCCGAGGTCGGGCCGCCGTGGCACCTGACGAGCAGCGGCGGCTTTACGCCGGCGGGTGCCGCGTAGTCGGGATTGTGCGGAGGATAGTACAAACCGAAGGCGGTGCGGCCGTTGGAGGTCGGAAACTCGATCGTCTCGACACCACTGAGATAGTCTCGGATGCGAAGATCAGCGCGGTCGAGGATGTCGGTCGCCTTCCGACACGCGCGATGCCGACCCGACCTCAAATCGAGCACGATGACGGCGGCCGGATGGTTCGGCGCGCCACCTATGAAAGCGACCTCGTCTTCGCGCGCCTTCACCGAGGCGAATTGTGTAAACGGCGTTTCGAGCGGCCGCAACGCGCCGTTCGTTAGGTCAATCACGGCGAGGCGACCGAGCCCGTTCTCCAGATAGGAGCAGACGATACGGTCGGGGCCGACGAACGCATAGGCGGACATGCCAAAGTTCCATTGCGGCCGGCTGAATTCGGCCGCCATCGGGGCGATCGGCAATGCCGCGCCGGTGGCGAGGGTGTAACGATAGAGGTTCCACCAGTCCGAACGGTCCGAGACAAAAACGAGGTCAGCGCCGTCCGGAGACCATTCGGGTTGGCAGATCGATTCGGCCGCACCGCCAGCGATCGCCTGCGGTGCGCCAACGATCACGCCGTCCTTGTCGAGCTCGGCGAGATACAGAATGGTGCCGTTCCAGGGCATATTGGGATGGTCCCAGGAGACCCAGGCGAGACTCCGGCCGTCGGGCGACAGGCGCGGCGAAGAGACGAAGTCGTGTCCGCCGGCGAGGATGCGGCCGGGCGACGCGCTTGGCTGCGCAAGGTCGACCGCGACGATCGTGCTAATCGGATGCCCGTCGCCAGTGTGATCCTCGCGCACGCCGATCCAGCGATGGCGGCGGTGGTCAATAGTGCCGTCGGCGAACCGCCAATGGCGATCCCGCGCGGGCGGTGCCGACGTAAGCGGCGTTGGCTCGCTCGCGCCGACACCGAGCCGGTACAGGCGGCTGTCGGAGAAATTCGAGAAGTAGAGAACCCCATCCGCTATCGTCCAGGCGCCACCACCATATTCGTGCGCGCGCGTGCGCACGTTGAACGGCTCCGATACGATGTCAGTTGCGCCTTCCCAGGCACCGCCCACGCACACGATGACGTTGCGCCCCTGCTCCTGTGGCCGTGCTTCTAGCCAGTAGACAGCCTCGCCGTCGAAGCGCACCTCCGTCAGGCCGATCGATTGCACGATAAGATCGGAAGTGATCGGCGACTTCCATGATCCGTAGGGCGCGGTCTTCGGGGTCATCGACATCGTTGTTCTCTGTCACGCGCCGACCCACGATGGGATTGCCTCGCGTGCCGCACATAGCTGCTAGCGCATGTTTGACTGGATGCGGTCAAGTCGTTTCGCGACGCTATAATGCCACGGTAACTTGGCTCAATTGAAGTCCGAATGCACTTGGCGTTGTACGGCTTGGAGTGACGAGCCCGGATCCCGGATCATCTGGGCGAGATGGTTCGCTGGACGGTTGAAGAGACGCTGAACGCCATGCTGGATGCGGAGGCTGAGCGGCTTTGCGGCGCAGGGCGTTACGAGCGCAGCGAAGCTCGGCAGGATACCCGGGCTGGCAGCTATGGACGGTCACTACAGACCCAGGCCGGAGAAGTGAGCCTCAAGGTTCCAAAACTGCGGCGCCAGACCTTTGAGACGGCGATTATCGAACGCTATCGCCGCTGGGAGAGCTCGGTCGAGGAAGCGCTGATCGAGATGTACTTGGCGGGCATTTCAGTTCGGCGTGTCGAGGACATCACGGAAGCCCTCTGGGGCACGCGCGTCAGCCCGAGCACGGTGTCGAACCTCAATAAGAAGA
>DAIRFM010000217.1:0-4160 GCA_036795025.1 Burkholderiales bacterium
CGCCGGCTGCGGTGCCGGCGCGGCGGCCGCTGCACCAGCCGTCTCGAGCAGCATGATCAGCGTACCCTCGGACACCTTGTCGCCGATTTTGAGCTTCAGTTCCTTCACCACGCCGGCAGCAGGCGAAGGGATTTCCATCGTGGCCTTGTCCGATTCCACCGTGATGAGCGAGGTTTCCTTCTCCACCGCGTCGCCCGGCTTGACCAGGACCTCGATGACATCGATATCCTTGAAGTCGCCGATGTCCGGGACTCTGATCTCGACCGTGTCGTTCATTCAATTCCCCGCTTCAGTTTGATGGTGTGCACTTCGTAGGGCGCGGCCGAACTCTTGCCGAATTCGCTGCCGGAGTCGGCATTCGTCTCGCGCCTCGAGCCTGGCGCCTTGGGCCATTGCCTATAACAACGTGCGGCGGATGTCCGACAGCACCGACGCGAGATAGGATGTGAAGCGCGCGGCGGCGGCGCCGTCGATGACGCGGTGATCGTAGGATAGCGACAGCGGCAGCATCAGCCGCGGCATGAACTGGCCCGCAGCCTCGCCTTTTCCACCAGCCCACACCGGGCGCATCGCCGATCTGGACACGCCGAGGATGGCGACTTCGGGGGCGTTGATGATGGGCGTAAAGGCCGTGCCACCGATGCCGCCCAGGCTGGAAATGCTGAAGGTTCCGCCCTGCATGTCGCCCGGCTTCAGCTTCCTGTCGCGCGCGAGTTTGGACACTTCGGCCAACTCGCGCGCCAGGTCGTACACACCCTTCCTGTCAGCATCGCGTATCACCGGCACCACCAGGCCGTCGGGCGTGTCCACCGCCACGCCGATGTGGAAATATTTCTTCAGCACCAGGTTCTCGCCGCCGCGCTCGAGCGAGGCATTGAACTCGGGATATTGGCGCAAGGCGGTGACGCAGGCCTTGATCAGGAACGCGAGCAGGGTGAGCTTGAAGCCCTGTTTCTCGCTCGCTGCGCCGCTTTCCTTGCGAAATGCCTCGAGTTCGGTGATGTCGGCCTCGTCGAACTGGGTGACGTGCGGAATGGAAATCCAGTTGCGGTGCAGGTTGGCGCCGGAGAGTTTCTTGATGCGCGACAGCGGCTTTGACTCGACCGGGCCGAACTTGGCGAAATCCACCTGCGGCCAGTCCGGCAGATCGAAGACAAAGCAACCCGCCGGCGGCGCCGGCGCTGGCGCCGGCGCCTGGGTCATTATGCCCTTGACGAATTCCTGCACGTCTTCCTGGGTGATGCGGCCCTTGGGGCCGGATCCCTTCACCTTGGCCAGATCGGCACCGAGCTCGCGCGCGAATTTGCGCACCGATGGACTGGCGTGCGGCTTGAACGCGGCCACCTCGGCGACGGGCTCGATCGGCACCGGCGCGGGCCTGAGTATGGGTATCGGCACGGCCGCCGGCTCAGTCGCGGGCGCGGGCGCCGCCGCAGGCTTCGGCGCCGGCGCGGAGGGCGCAGAAACTTCTGCGGACTTAGGCGGCTGCGGCGCGGGAGCTTCGCCCTCGCTTGCTTCCAGCAGCAGGATCATGCTGCCTTCGGCAACCTTGTCGCCCAGCTTGATTCTGACCTCTTTCACCACACCTGCGGCGGGCGAAGGAATTTCCATGGTCGCCTTGTCCGACTCGACCGTGATCAGCGAGGCCTCCTTGGCCACCGAATCGCCCGGCTTGACCAGGATCTCGATGACCTCGACCTCCTTGAAATCGCCGATGTCGGGAACCTTGATTTCCGTGATGCTGGACATGGATGTTCCTTTTACACCGTTACCGGATTGGGCTTGTTCGGATCGATGCCGTATTTCTTGATCGCCGCCGCCACCACCGACGCCTGGATGTCTCCTTGGTCCGCTAGCGCCTTTAGCGCAGCCAGCGCGACCCAGTGGCGGTCGACCTCGAAGAAGTCGCGCAATTTCGCGCGCGTGTCGGAACGGCCGAAGCCGTCGGTGCCGAGCACGCGATACTCCCGGCCCTTGGGGATGAAGGGGCGGATCTGGTCGGCGAAGGTCTTGATGTAATCGGTGGAGGCCACCACCGGCCCGGCATGGCTCCCGAGGCATTGCTCGACCCAGGATACTCGCGGCGGTTCGGTCGGATGCAGCAGATTCCAGCGCTCGCAGTCCAGGCCGTCGCGGCGCAGCTCGGTGAAACTGGTGCAGCTCCAGACATCGGCGCTTACGTCCCAGTCTGTCTCCAGCAATTCGGCCGCGGCGATGACTTCGCGCAGGATGGTGCCCGAACCGAGCAGCTGCACCTTGTGCTTATGCTTGGCGCCGGGCCGGAACAGATACATCCCCTTGAGTGTCCCTTCCTCGGCCCCTTGCGGCAATCCGGGGTGCGGGTAGTTCTCGTTCATCACGGTGATGTAGTAGAACACGTCTTCCTGGTTGGTCACCATGCGCCTGAGGCCGTCATGGATGATCAGCGCCAGTTCGTAGCCGAAGGTCGGATCGTAGGAGACGCAATTCGGGATCACCGAGGAAAGGATGTGCGAGTGCCCGTCCGCGTGCTGCAGGCCCTCGCCGTTCAAGGTGGTGCGCCCGGCGGTGCCGCCGAGGAGGAAGCCGCGACAGCGCTGGTCGCCCGCGGCCCAGGCGAGGTCGCCGACGCGCTGCAGCCCGAACATCGAATAGAAAATGTAGAACGGCACGCTGACCACGTTGCTGGTGCTGTAGGAGGTGGCGGCAGCGATCCAGGAGCAGAACGCGCCGGCCTCGTTGATGCCTTCCTCCAGGATCTGGCCGGCCTTGTCCTCGCGGTAGTAGGTCACCTGGTCGCGGTCGACGGGCACGTATTTCTGGCCCTCCGACGAATAGATGCCGAGCTGCCGGAACATGCCTTCCATGCCGAATGTGCGCGCCTCGTCGGGAACGATGGGCACGATGTGCTTGCCCAGGTTCTTGTCGCGCAGGAGTGCGTTGAGAATGCGCACGAAAGCCATGGTGGTAGATATCTCGCGCTCCGTGGCTTTTAGCACCGCGTCCAGCGCCGATAGCGGCGGCACCTCTGGCACGGTGTCCGCCTTGCGCCGGCGGCTCGGCAGGTAGCCGCCCAGCGCCTGGCGGCGTTCCTGCAGGTATTTCATCTCCGGCGAATCGGCCGGCGGAACATAGAACGGCAACTCCTCCAGCTTGTCGTCTGGGATCGGGATGTTGAAGCGGTCGCGGAACTCGCGAATGGACGCCACATCCATCTTTTTCTGCTGATGGGTGGCCATCTTGCCCTCGCCGATCTTGCCCATGCCGAAACCCTTGACCGTCTTGGCGAGAATCACGGTGGGCTGGCCCTTGTGCTTCATGGCCGCGGCGTAGGCGGCATAGATCTTGTGCGGGTCGTGGCCGCCCCGGTTGAGGCGCCAGATGTCGTCGTCGGTCATGCGCGACACCAGTTCCAGCAGCTTCGGATGCTTGCCGAAGAAATGCTTCCGGACGAAGGCGCCGTCGTTGGCCTTGAAGTTCTGATACTCGCCGTCGACGGTCTCTTCCATGACGCGCAGCAGGATGCCTTCCTTATCGTGCGCCAGCAGCGGGTCCCAGTACGAACCCCAGATCAGCTTGATCACGTTCCAATCGGAGCCGCGAAAATCGCCCTCCAGCTCCTGGATAATCTTGCCGTTGCCGCGCACCGGGCCGTCCAGGCGCTGCAGGTTGCAGTTGACGACAAACACCAGGTTGTCGAGCTTTTCCCGCGCCGCCATGGATATGGCGCCGAGCGATTCGGGCTCGTCGGTCTCGCCGTCGCCCAGGAACGCCCACACCTTGCGGTTCTCGGTGTCGGCCAGGCCGCGCGCATGCAGGTATTTGAGGTAGCGCGCCTGGTAGATCGCCTGGATCGGACCGAGGCCCATCGACACGGTGGGGAACTGCCAGTAGTCGGGCATGATCCAGGGATGCGGATAGGAGGTGACGCCCTTGCCGTCCACGTCGCGGCGGAAGTTGACCAGCTGTCCTTCGGTGAACCGCCCTTCGAGCAAGCCGCGCGCGTACACACCCGGAGCGGAATGACCTTGGAAGTACACCAGATCGCCGCCGTGCCCGGCGCTGGGCGCATGCCAGAAATGGTTCTGGCCGATGCCGAACAGCGTGCCCACCGAGGCGAAGCTGGCGATGTGACCGCCCAGATCACCTTCGACCTTGTTCGCCTTGGCCACCATGATCAT
>DAIRFM010000218.1:0-2277 GCA_036795025.1 Burkholderiales bacterium
CCGCGCGAACTGATCGCGCTCGGATTGACGAAGGCGCGCACCGAGACCATCCGGGCTCTGGCACGCACGGTCGCCGACGGCGAACTCAGGCTCGAACCCGGCGTGGATGTCGATGAGACCATACAGTCGCTGCAGGCGCTGCCGGGGATAGGTGCCTGGACCGCGCATTACATCGCCATGCGCGCGCTCGGCTATCCCGACGCGTTCCCTTACGCCGACCTGGGCCTGATGAAAGCGCTCGGTCTGCGCAAGCCCCGAGACATGCTCGCCGCCGCCGAGCCCTGGCGTCCGTGGCGCGCCTACGCGGCGCATCATCTATGGGCGAGTTTGAAGTAAAGGAGCAAGTGAAATGGACAAGATAACGTACTACGACACGATGCAAAGCCCGATCGGCGAGCTGATGCTGGTTTCGGACGGGAAGGCGCTGACCGGGCTCTACATGGCGAACCAGAAGCACGCGGCCAGACGCGCCAAGGCGATCCGTAACGAAGAAATGCTCAAGCACCCGCGAACGCAACTACAGGCCTATTTCGCCGCCGAGCTGCGCGAATTCGAGCTGCCACTGGCGGCTGAGGGCACGCCATTCCAGCAGCGAGTCTGGCGCGCGCTGTGCGATATCCCTTACGGCGAGACCATCAGCTACGGCGAACTCGCGCGGCGCATCGGCCAGCCCAAAGCCTCGCGCGCGGTGGGCCTTGCGAACGGCCAGAACCCGATTTCCATCGTCGTGCCCTGCCACCGCGTGATCGGCGCGAACGGTTCGCTCACCGGCTACGGCGGCGGCCTCGCGCGCAAACGCTGGCTGCTCGCGCACGAAAGCAAGGGTAGCCTGATCTAAGCCGCCGCGCTCGACTAGAGCAACTTGCGGCTCGCCTTCACCTGCGTTGCTCGCGCCTGGGCGCCGGCCGGTCGCGGTGATAGATGTCCCTGCCTGCGTCCTGGATATCGCGCCGCAGTTGGCGCCGCTCATCCGGGCTCATGCGGCCGCGATCGGCTTCGCCAGGCACACGCATATCGCGCTGCGGCGGCATTTCGCGCTGCGGCGGCATTTCGCGCTGCGGCGCGCGCCTGTCTGCGCCGCGTTGCGGCGGCATTTCGCGCTGCGGCGTGCGCCTGTCTGCCTCGCGCTGCGGACCGGGCCACGAACGCTGGTTCTGCATGTAAGGCCGAAAATTGCCGCCATAACCGAACGGAGCCGCTGCCGCCGGAATCGCAGCCGCCGCCACGAGCAGGCCCAAACCCAAAACCAGTGATAATTTCATGCCTTGCTCCTCGATCGGGCGGGAACCATCCACCGCCTTGCGCTTTCCGCCATGATGCCAATTGTAGTTGCGCCGGCCCGCCCTGTTAAGCGCATGCAGGTTCCGATTTTCGCGGCTCGGCTCCTAACCGGAACAACGTCTGTAAAATTGACCCGTGGACGCATACTAGCGCCGTGGTGTAATGAAAGTGTGAATCCCGGCTTGGAATTTGTAATAATTTGTAAGCAACAGGAGATTTGACATGGTTTCTTACCCATCGACCCTTGCCGGCCGGCGATATTGAGTACGATACGCACATGACAACCGCAAAAACCAGAATCCTCGTGGTCGATGACGACCTGCGGCTGCGCGACCTGCTCAACCGCTACCTGTCCGAGCAGGGCTTCAGCGTTCACGTCGCCCAGGACGCCGCCGCCATGGACAAACTGCTCGCGCGCGAGCGCTTCGACCTGATCGTGCTCGACCTGATGATGCCGGGCGAAGACGGTCTGTCGGTGTGCCGGCGCCTGCGCGGGGCGAAGGACACGATCCCGATCATCATGCTGACCGCCAAGGGCGACGACGTCGACCGCATCGTCGGCCTGGAAATGGGTGCCGACGATTACCTGCCCAAACCGTTCAACCCGCGCGAACTGGTGGCGCGCATCCATGCCGTGCTGCGCCGGCGTACCGCCCCGCTGCCGCCGGGCGCCCCCGCGATCGAGGAAGGCCAGATGAGCTTCGGCCAGGTCACGGTCGATCTCGCCACCCGCGCGCTGACCCGCGCCGGCACCACGATCTCGCTCACCACGGGAGAATTCGCGCTGCTGAAAGTCCTGCTCGCTCACCCGCGCGTGCCGCTGTCGCGTGACAAATTGATGGAACTCGCGCGCGGGCGCGAATACGAAGTATTCGATCGCGCCATCGACGTGCAGATCTCGCGCCTGCGCAAGCTGGTCGAGCCCGACCCGGCGCATCCGGTGCACATCCAGACGGTATGGGGTTTCGGCTACGTGTTCGTGCCGGATGGCAAAGC
>DAIRFM010000218.1:2377-4151 GCA_036795025.1 Burkholderiales bacterium
TGCACATCCAGACGGTATGGGGTTTCGGCTACGTGTTCGTGCCGGATGGCAAAGCGTGACCTTGTTGCCGCGCACGCTGTTATGGCGCTCGTTTCTGCTGATCAGCCTGCTGATGATCATCTCGGTCGCGGCCTGGTTTCAGATTCTGCGCAACTACGAACGCGAACCGCGCGCAAAACAATCGGCGCAAATGGTAGTGAGCGTGGTCAACCTCACCCGCGCCGCGCTGGTCACGGCGAACGCGGACAAGCGGCGCGAGCTGCTGATGGACCTATCGGATCGCGAGGGCATACGCGTCTATCCGGCCGAGCCCGGCGACAAATTGGCGCCGTCGCCCGACATTCCGTTCGCACACATGCTGAATGCGGAAATCCGGCGCCAACTGGGCGAGGACACCCGCTTCGCCTCTGGAATCGGAGACCTGCACGGCTTTTTCATCAGCTTTCACATCGACGACGACGAGTACTGGGTGATGCTGCCGCGCGAACGCGTCGAACGGCAATTCCCCTGGCAATGGCTGGGCTGGACCGCGCTCGCTCTGCTGTTGTCCCTGACCGGCGCCTGGCTGATCGTGTCCCGCATCAATCGCCCGCTCAAGGCGCTGGCCGCCGCGGCGGCCGACATCGGCAAGGGCAAGACGCCTGCGCCGCTGCCGGAATCCGGGCCGGTTGAGATCGAGACGCTGGCACGCTCTTTCAACCAGATGTCGCAAGACCTGGCGCGGCTGGATGCCGACCGGGCGCTGATCCTCGCCGGCGTGTCGCACGACCTGCGCACGCCGCTCGCGCGTCTGCGGCTGTCGACCGAAATGAGCGAGAGCGACGAGGCCCTGAAACAGGGCATGATCGCCGACATCGGGGAAATGGACTCCATCATCGGCCAGTTCCTCGACTTCGCGCGCACCCAGAGCGAGGAACCGCTAGCACCCACCGACGTCGCCGCCCTGGCGCGCGAGGTGGTGGAGCACCAACTGCGCCTCGGCCACGCGGTGCAGGCCAACATCGAGCCGGTGCCAGTGCGCTCGCTGCGCCGCATGGGCATCAAGCGCCTGATCTCCAACCTGGTGGACAACGCCCTCGCCTATGGCGAGAAGGACGTGTGCGTAGCCACCCGCAGCGAAGGCGGCAAGCTGATCCTGGAAGTGCTGGACCGCGGCCCGGGCATCCCGCCGCAACAGGCCGAGCGGCTGAAGCAGCCGTTCACGCGCATGGAGCAAGCGCGTAGCGGCAAGGGCGGGTCCGGGCTGGGGCTGGCAATCGTCGATCGCATCGCGCGCCATCACGGCGGCAGTTTCGAGCTGCTGCCGCGCGAGGGCGGCGGCCTGATCGCCCGCGTCGGTCTACCGCTGCAGGACGGCGCTGCGTTGCCTGGTAGCTGACGCGCCCTCCCCGGTCAGCCTGCCTGCGCGGCAAAACGCTGCATTACCTGATAGCTGACGCGGCCCTCGACGCGCGTCGAACTGACGAGCGCAAAATCCCGGGCTTCCCAGACGAGCGGAATCCAGGCCGGGGCTGCGGGAAGGCCGGCGGCATCGCGCACCAGCGTTACGTGCGACACGAAGGGTTTGAGGTCGTAGCGTATGCCGGCCGCGTCGAGCCGCGCGCGCAAGTCCTCGACCAGAGCGGCCAGCACCCGCGGCTCCTCGCCGGCGCCGCACCAGATGATGCGGTTATGTTTCCAGTAGCCGGCGCGGTCGAGCGGCAGGCGGATCGGGGCGAAGCGCACGCCGGCCGCGAGTGCAATCAGGTCCGGAACGAGACCGGCCTCGGTGGCG
>DAIRFM010000219.1:0-4145 GCA_036795025.1 Burkholderiales bacterium
TGCTCTCGAGCCCGCGGCTGACGGTGCTCAACAACCAGACCGCGATCCTGAAAGTAGTGGACAACCAGGTCTATTTCACCATTCAAGGCACGACGGTACCGGGCACGATAAACAGCGCTACGGTCACCACGTTCACCACCACGCCCAACATCGTGGCCGTCGGATTCATCATGAACCTGACACCGCAGATCGGCGATGCCGACAGCGTGCTGCTCAATGTGCGCCCCAGCGTGTCGCGCATCGTCGGCAATGTTGCCGATCCCAATCCGTCGCTGGCTGCGCCTTGCGGCCCAGGCAACGCCGGAGCGGCGGGCTGCGCTCCGATCGTCAGCAATATTCCGATAATTCAGACGCGTGAAATGGAATCGCTGATCAAAGTGAACAGCGGCCAGATCGCGGTAATGGGCGGGTTGATCCAGGATCGGGTCAGCGATTTGGAGGACAGCGTGCCCGGCGCGAACCGCATCCTCGGCCTCGGGCGGCTATTCGAAAACAAGAATGTGACCAACAGCAAGACCGAACTGGTGATATTCATTCGCCCCATTATCATCCGCGACGCCAGCATCGACGGCGACTACCGCGGCTACCGCACCTATCTGCCCGACGACAAGTTCATGGCCGCGCCCAACCCCGGCAAACCGCCGCTCCTCGGTGATCCGCAGGGGTCGCCGCGATGAGCCTGCTGCTCGAAGCGCTGAAAAAGGCCGAGATGGCGAAGCAGGCGGCGAAAGAACCGCCGCCGGTTGCGGGCGAGCCGCCGTTTACGCGCGACCAACTTCCCGACATCACGCAGCCGATGGAGATTCATAGCGAGGATATGCGTCCGGCCGAATCCGCGCCGGCGCCCAAGCGCGCGAATAAGCCGGTGCTCGAACTCGCGCTGGAGGAAGCACCGCGGGCAGCGCCCGCCCCGGGGCCTGCGCCTGCAATGCGGGCCACGCCTGCCGAAACCGCCTATTCGCCGCCGGGTGAACCGTCTTACTCGCCGGTGAGCGAAACCGCGGAACGCAAGCAAGCGCAGCAGTTGTTCGAGGCCAAGGAACTGGACGTCAACCCGCGCAAGCCGTTTTACCTAACCGTGGGCGCGCTGGGCCTGTTCGCACTGGGCACGGTCGGCTACTTCTGGTACCAGATGCAGCCGAAAAACAACTACAAGCTGCCGCCACCGTCGGCACAACCCGCCCCCCCGCTGATGGCTGCGGCACCGACGGCGCCTGCGGCCGAGCCCGGCACGCCCGCGGCGGCCACGGTGATACCGCCTGTCGGCACCCAGCCAGCGCTTCCGGCAACGGGCGATTCCACCCCGCGCGCAGCACCGGCACCTGCACCGGCCGTTGTTCCGGCTGCTCCGCGCGGCCCTGTCTTTGCGCGCCAGGGCGCGCCCGCCGCCGCCACTGCTGGTGCCGCTGCAGCCGCGCCGCAGCGCCGTCCGGCCCCGCGTGAGAGCGACATCACGATCACGCCTGCCCGCGTGCAGTCCGACCCCATACTGGAACGCGCGTACCAGGCCTTCAATGCCGGCGACCTGGCCAGGGCGCGCGAGGATTACCAGCAGGTGCGGCGCTACAACCCGGACAATCGCGATGCGCTGCTGGGACTCGCGGCCGTGGAAACGCAGGCCAAGCGCTATGACGCAGCCGGGAGCTTTTACACGCGCCTGCTCGAGCTCGATCCGCGCGACGCCTACGCCCAAGCCGGGCTCATCGGCCTGCGCGGGCAAGTCGACCCGCTGGCGGCGGAGTCGCGCCTGAAAAGCATGATCGCCGCGCAGCCCGATGCGAGCTTCCTGCATTTCACCCTGGGCAATCAGTACGCGGCGCAGGGCCGCTGGGCCGAGGCACAGCAAGCCTATTTCCACGCCTACGCGAGCGACCCCGAGCACCCCGACTTTGCCTACAATCTCGCCATCAGCCTGGACCGGATGCACCAGACCAAGCCGGCGCTCGAGTATTACCGGCGCGCGCTGGCACTGGCGGAAAGCCGCCCGGTTTCATTCGACCGGGCTCAGGTAAGCAACCGGGTGTCGCAGCTCGAGCGCTGACCATGAATTCCCCGGCCACCCTGACCACCGCGACCCCTGCCAAGCGCCACATCGGCCAGATCCTGATCTCGCAGGGCATCCTGACCGAGGACCAGTTGCGCATCGCGCTGCTGGAGCAGATGAAGTCCAAGCTTCCGGTCGGGAAGCTCCTGGTCAACCTGGGCTTCGTCTCCGAAGCCACGCTGCGCGACGCACTGTCCGAAAAGCTGGGGCTGCAAAGCGTCGACCTGTCCCAGATTATCATCGACTCGCAGGCGATGAAGCTGGTGCCGCGCGATTTCGCGCTGCGCCATCACATCTTCCCGGTAGCGCTGGACCGCGAGCGCGGCACGCTCATCGTGGCGCTGTCGGATACCAACAACCTCGTCGCCCTGGACCAGTTGCGCGCGCGCCTGCGCGGCGAGTTGGAACTTGAATCGCGCCTGGCGGGCGACACCGAGATCTCGCGCGCCATAGAGCAGTACTACGGCCACGAACTCTCCATCGACGGCATCCTGCACGAAATCGAGACCGGAGAGGTCGACTACCAGAGCATGGCCGGGGCCGGCGAGCAGTACAGCCAGCCGGTGGTGCGGCTGATCGCGGCCCTGCTCGCCGACGCGGTCGGGAAAAATGCGTCCGACATCCACTTCGAGCCGGAGCAGAATTTCCTGCGCATCCGCTACCGCATCGACGGCGTGCTGCGCCAGATCCGCTCGCTGCACAAGACCTACTGGCCGGCGATGGCGGTACGCATCAAGGTGCTGGCGAAAATGAACATCGCCGAAACGCGCGCCCCTCAGGATGGGCGCATTTCCCTCTCCCTGACCGGCAGGCAGGTGGATTTCCGCGTTGCCTCGCAGGCCACCAGCCACGGCGAGAACGTAGTGCTGCGGATTCTCGACCGGCAGAAAGGCATCGTGCCGCTGGACGGGCTGGGACTGGAGTCGAGCCAGCTCGACTTGCTGAAGCGCCTGATTTCGCGGCCCGAGGGCATCATCCTGGTGACCGGCCCGACCGGCAGCGGCAAGACCACCACCTTGTACTCGATCCTCAACCATATCAACTCCGACGCCCTCAACATCATGACCATGGAGGATCCGGTCGAGTACCCGATGACCCTGATCCGCCAGACGTCGGTGAACGAAGCCGCAAAAATGGACTTCGCCAACGGCATCCGCTCCCTCATGCGCCAGGACCCGGACGTGATTCTGGTGGGCGAAATCCGCGACGAGGAAACCGCCGAAATGGCGTTCCGCGCCGCCATGACCGGCCACCAGGTCTATTCCACGCTGCACACCAATTCCGCCGTCGGCGCCTTTCCGCGCCTGCTCGATACCGGCGTCACACCCGAGGTCATGGCCGGCAACATGATCGGCATCATCGCCCAGCGCCTGATCCGGCGCCTGTGCAAACACTGCCGCCAGCCCTATACCGCGACTTCGGCCGAATGCCGCCTGCTCGGGGTGAAGGTCGACCGGCCGCCCACCGTTTACCGCGCGGTGGGCTGCGACCACTGCGATTTCCAGGGCTATCGCGGGCGGCTGGCGATCATGGAGATACTGAAGCTGGACGTCGATCTGGACGAACTGATTGCGCGCCGCGCCACCGCGCGCGAGCTGCAGCGCGCCGCCATAGCCAAGGGTTTCCGCACCCTCGCCGACGACGGCGCGCGCCGCGTACTCGAGGGCACGACCGCGCTGGACGAGCTGATGCGAGTGGTGGATCTCACCGACCGCATGTAGCGCGCCTGCCGCCGCCCCTCTATACGCATGGCGCTGTACTCCTACAAGGCAATCGATGGCCGCGGCAAGTCGCTCATGGGGCAGATCGAAGCCATCAACCTGATCGACCTGGAACTGCGGCTGCAGCGCATGGGGCTCGACCTTATCGTCGGCGGACCGGCGAGAAAGCGCGCGAGCATGTTCAAGGGCGCGATCGGGCGGCCCGAGCTGATCAACTTCTGCTTCCACCTGGAGCAACTGACGTCTGCCGGCGTGGCCATCCTCGAGGCGCTGACCGACCTGCGCGACAGCGTCGAGAACCCGCGCTTTCGCGAGGTCATCAGCGGCCTGATCGAGAGCATCCAGGGCGGGCAGGGCCTGTCGGCCGCCATGGGCGACTA
>DAIRFM010000220.1:0-4128 GCA_036795025.1 Burkholderiales bacterium
GTCGCGGCGCTGCAGGCGGGTGCCGCGGCGATCGTCGATCCGCGCGCATCTGCGGCGCCTGAAATCGCCGCCGTCTATGCCCAATACCCGCATATCGGGCCGGTATTGCCGGCGATGGGCTATTCGCCGGCGCAACTCGAAGCGCTGCGCCAGACCATCAACAACGCCCGGGCAGACGTGGTGGTAGCCGCAACACCAATCGATCTGGCGGCATTGATCGATCTCGAGCGGCCGGTAGTCCGTGCGCGCTACGAGTTTGTCGACAGCGAAACCCCCGGGCTCGCCGCAGAACTCGACCGCTTTCTCGCCGGGCGCGCGGCGGCATGAGCAGGGAGCAGGGGCCCCACGCAGTGGGGATGCGACCGCCCGCGATTGCCGCCGGCCGCCGACAGCGGCTACGCTCGAACCGCGACAAAGGAACGGAGGCGGCGCGATGAGCGCGGGGGTGGGACCCGGGGGCCCGCGCGCGCACCGCCGCGCGATCGCGCTCATGATTGCCGCGGCGACGCTGTGGAGCATCGCCGGCGTGGTCACGCGACAACTGGAATCCGCCGGGCGCTGGGAAGTCACGTTCTGGCGCAGCCTGTTCGCCGCCGTCTTCGTGCTGGCCGCGCTGCTGTTCACCGGCGGCGCCAAAACCTGGGCTGCGGTGCGCGCCACCGGCGGCTACGGCGTCCTGTCCGGCGCGATGTGGGCCATCATGTTCGTCGCGTTCATGCTGGCGCTGATGACCACCACCACCGCGAATACCCTGATCGTCAACAGCATCACGCCGCTGGCAGCGGCGCTGCTTGCGCGCGCGGTGCTGCGCGAGCCGATCGCGCCGCGCACCTGGGCCGCGATTGCGCTCGCCATCGCCGGCATGCTGTGGATGTTCGGCTCGGGCTTCGCCGGCGGCGAGCCGCGTCACCTCGCCGGGATGCTGATCGCCCTCGCCGTGCCTCTGGCCGCAGCGGTGAACCTGGTGACGCTCAAGCACGCCGGCCGTTCGGTGGACCTCATCCCGGCAGTGCTCTTGGGCGCCATTTTCTCCGCCGCCGTCACCCTGCCCTTCGCGCTGCCCTTCAGCGCGAACGCGCACGACCTCTTCCTGCTTGCCGTGCTCGGCTGCCTGCAGCTCGGCTTGCCCTGCATGCTGATGGTGCGCGCGAGCCCGCATCTGTCGGCGCCCGAGATCGCGCTGCTGGCCCTGCTCGAAGTGGTGCTCGGCCCGCTGTGGGCCTGGCTGGGCGCGGGCGAAGCGCCGGCTCTGGCCACGCTGGCCGGCGGCGCGGTGGTGATCGCCGCACTGCTCTTGAACGAACTCGCTGCGCTGGGCGTGCGTGCGCACGCGCGGCGCAGTGCGTAAGTGAGGATCGGTTTGATCGGCGACGTTCCTGCGCTCACGCTGGCGGTGTACCATATCGCGCAGAACAAGCACTCCAACGATCGGCAAAAGGGGGCATGATGGTAAAAGTCGGCACGCTCGAAGCCACACGCCGCGTGCGCCGTTGAACCTTTCGGTCCTCCGCGTCTTTCGGCCTGTACTCGCGCCGGCCGCGATCCTGCTGGCCGCCGTGCTCGCGCTGGTTGCCGGCCCGGCGCTGCCGCCTTCCCTCTCCGGCTTGAAGACGCTGGGGCCCTATGTGGTGCTGCTGCTGGGAACAGGCATGGGGGTGTGGTTCAATCGCGGCCGCGCATTCATCGCACTCGCGTCGCTGCTCGCCGCCTTTGCCGGCTACAGCCTCGCGCTCGAGTTCGGCGCCGCCAGCTTCGCCGCGCGCGCGGTATTCACCGCAGCCGCGATTCTCGTTCCGCTCAACTTCCTGCTGGCGCTGGTTTTGCCCGAGCGCGGCGTATCCCACCACTTCAACTATCGCTGGCTCATGCTGGCCGTGGTGGAAACCCTGTTCGTCGCCTGGATCGCGAGCGCCGGCCGCACCAGCCTGTCCGGCACGGTGTGGCAGGACCTGCTCGAGCACTGGCTGCTCAGATCCCCGCCGACGCCGCTACTGGGCCGGCTGCTGTTCGCCGCGGCTTTCGTCGCCGCCGCGGCCAGGGCACGGCCGAGGGTCCCGGCAACGGAAACACGCCCGCTCGACATCGGCCAGGCGGGTGCGCTGCTGGCGTTCTTCATCGCCTGCGAATGGGTGGATGCGCCCGGCGCTTTCGGCGCGTTCATGACGGCCGCGGGCGCCATCCTGCTGGTGTCGCTGCTGCAGGAGTCGCACCGCCTCGCGTTCAGCGACGAGCTGACCGGCCTGCCCAGCCGCCGCGCGCTGGAAGAGCGGCTGCACGGGCTCGGTCCGGTTCACGCGATCGCGATGCTGGACGTGGACCATTTCAAGAATTTCAACGACACCCACGGCCACGACATCGGAGACCAGGTGCTCAGGTTGGTGTCCACCCGCCTGGCGCAGGCGGCAGGCGGCGGCACGGCGTACCGATACGGGGGCGAGGAGTTCTGCATATTGTTTCCCGAACTCAGGCTGGCCGAGGCCCTGCCGCACATCGAAAAGATCCGCGCAGACATCGCCGCCTACCAGATGGCGGTGCGCGGCGAGGATCGGCCGAAAAACCCGGAGGCCGGAACCAGGCTGCGCCACTTGCGCTCGGCCGACAAGACGCTGTCGGTGACGGTGAGCATCGGCGTCGCCGAGCCGGACAGCCAGCGCCCGACGCCCGCCGAGGTTCTGCGCGCCGCTGACCAGGCGCTGTACCGGGCGAAGGAGGCCGGGCGGAACCGGGTTAGCCGTTGACTCGTATCCGGTCACGGTTAATCCTTGGCCCTGCTTCACGCTTTGCATAAAATCTCCGCCTTATGTGTGATAACGCACGGAGAGCGGCGGGCCTGATCGCTATGATCAAACATAGCTGCTCAAAATTCATCCACGGACTCAATTTACCCCACCGGCGCCTGCCATCAGTGCCAATGCCATGCCAGGCGACATCAAGAAAGGCCTGGAGGCAGGATTCTTCCGCTATCTCACCAAGCCGATCAAAGTCAACGAGTTCATGGATGCGCTGGACATGGCGCGGGAACTTGCGGAAACAGTATTTGACGGCGCAGTTATGCCAGGATCCCTGTGATGATTAGTACCGCCGATATTCTTAACGCCAGTATTCTGATCGTCGACGATCAGGAAGACCATGTCCTTCTGCTCGAGCGGTTGCTGCGCGATTCCGGCTATGTTTCCATCACGTCCACGATGGATCCGGGCGAGGTCTGCGAGCTTCACCTCAAGAACCGCTACGACTTGATCCTGCTCGATCTGCAGATGCCCCGCATGGATGGCTTCCAGGTGATGGAAGCCCTGAAGGAAATCGAAATAGACGGCTATGTTCCGATACTCGTGATCACGGCCAGCCCGGACCACAAGCTGCGGGCGCTGACCTCCGGCGCGAAAGACTTCATCAGCAAACCATTTGACCTGATGGAAGTCACGACGCGCATTCACAACATGCTGGAAGTGCGGTTGTTGTACAAGCAACTCGATCATTACAGCCGTGCGCTGGAATCCTTGGCGCTGCATGACGCGCTGACCGGGCTGCCGAATAGACGGCTTTTAATGGACAGACTTTCGTTGGCCATCGCCCATGCGCGCAGGAACAAGAGCACTATGGCGGTGATGTATTTGGATTTGGACGGCTTTAAGCAGATCAACGACACCTTGGGCCACGATGCGGGCGACACGCTGCTGAGCATGGTCGCCGCTCGCCTGGTGGCCGCGGTGCGTCAAGAGGACACGGTGGCGCGCTTGGGTGGCGACGAATTCGTGATCGCGTTGTGGGAATTAAGTCATGCCGACGATGTGGCCAAGCTCGCGTCAAAAGTGATACAGGCCGTGTCACAACCCTTTAGCATTCAAGGCCGCGGCGTGAGCATGACCGTCAGCGTCGGTGTCGGTATTTATCCCGCGCATGGCGAGGAGGTGGAGACGCTGATGAAGAGCGCGGATCTGGCCTTGTATGAGGCTAAGCGCACAGGCAAGAACAACTATCGCATCGCAGGGAGCACCGACCTGTTGGCGATGGCGCGTAGTTGACGTAGCCTGTCCTCTTCGGATCTGACTGATACGACCGACTCGACAGGCACGGACTCAAAAGCCATAGAGCCGCGCCGGATTATCGACCAAAATCCTGCGTCGC
>DAIRFM010000221.1:0-1899 GCA_036795025.1 Burkholderiales bacterium
CCAGGGCCAGCCAGCCGTAGACCACAGGCACGTTCGGCCATTTGGCCATGGCGCGAATTACAATGGGGTCCATGATCTCGAGGGTCTTCTATCTCAGCACTTTCACTTGCCCGCAGACGGAGCGCATGTCAGTATAGTCGCAAATCCGATAGCGATACTCCCCGCCCTGCCGCGGGAGCGGCACAACTTGCCAGAGGAACCTATGGAACCCAAGTTGGTTTACCTTTCCCGGCCTTGGTTGAAATTCTACGAGCCCGGTGTCCCGGCGAATCTGGAGGTGCCGCTGAAGTCGCTGACGCAGGCCTTCGAAGAGGCGACCGCCAAATTCGGCGCCAAGACTGCGCTGGTGTTCTACGGCCGCGAAATCAGTTTCAGCGAACTACGCGCTCTTACCGACCGGCTTGCCGGCGCGCTCGCCCGCCTGGGGCTGAAGAAAGGCGACCGCATCGGCCTCTATCTGCTGAACAGCCCGCAGTTCGTGATCGCGTATTTCGCGGCGCTGAAGCTCGGCTGCGCCGTCACTCCCATCAGTCCCGTATACACCAGCCACGAGGTCAGGTTCCAGCTCCAGAACAGTGGCGCGCGCGTCGTAATCTGCCAGGACATCCTGTTCGACAAGGTGGAGAAGTCCGGCGCCGCGCTCGATCATATCGTCGTCACCAACGTGAGTGAATACCTGCCGGCACTCAAGAAATTTCTCGGCAAATCCTTCCTCGGCAAGATCTTCGGTGACATCACCATTTCCGCGCCCGCCATCCCCAAGCGCGAAAACGTGCACCGGTTGCAGGATCTGCTCGCCCAGGGCGCAGCGAGCGTGCCCGCCGCCGCCATCGATCCCAAAGCTGACATCGCCGCCCTGCCCTACACCGGCGGCACCACCGGCAATCCCAAGGGCGTGATGCTGACCCATTTCAATCTGATCGCGGCTCAGGTCGCAGGCCAGGCTGCCTTTCCCGGCTTCGACGAAGGCAAGGAGGTGATCATCGCCTTTCTCCCCTTTTTCCATATCTACGGCCAGGTAGTGCTCATGCTCAACGGCCTCACCCAGGGCAACACCCTGGTGCTGTTCACCACACCCGACACCGAGGGCATCCTCGAAGCAATGGAGAGGTACAAGGCTACGGTGTTCTACGGCGTGCCCACGCTGTACGAGTATCTCAAGGACCACAAGGACACCAACAAGGTCAACTGGAAGCGGCTGAAGCTCGTCGTCTCCGGCGCCGACACCCTGCACGAATCGACCATGGCGGACTGGACCAAGCGCACCGGCTCTGCCATCACCGAGGGCTATGGCTTGACCGAGACCTGCGCCGGCAGCCACGTCAATCCGCGCCACCGCCCCAAGCCCGGATCGTTCGGTTTGCCGATCCCGAACATGATGGCGGCGGTGATCGCTCCGGAGGGAACCGAGTTCGTGCCGCCGGGCGAGACCGGCGAACTGATCCTCAAGGGACCCAATGTCATGCTCGGCTACTGGAACGCCCAGGAGGAGTCGAACAAGGTGTTCATCGACGTCGACGGCGAGCGCTGGCTGCGCACGGGCGACATCGTGCGCATGGACGAAGAAGGCTATTTCCACTTCCACGACCGCGCCAAAGACCTGATCAAGTACAAGGGCTACTCGGTGTTTGCGAAGGACATCGAAGACGTGCTGTACCAGCACGACAAGATCAAGGCCGCGGGCGTGATCGGCGTGCCCGATCCGGCGGTAGGGCAGAAAATCAAGGCCATCGTGGTGCTGCAGCCGGAGGCGCGCGGCCAGCTGTCCGAAGAGGACGTCCTCGCCTACTGCAAGGAGCATCTCGCCGCCTATAAGGTGCCGCACATCGTGGAGTTCCGCGGTGAACTGCCCAAGACCGACGTCGGCAAGGTATCGCGGCGCGAGCTGCGCGATGAGCA
>DAIRFM010000221.1:1999-4100 GCA_036795025.1 Burkholderiales bacterium
TCGCAGCACCGCGGCGAATGGGTGAAGCGCATCGAGGCGAAAGCGATGGACGCGCTCGAGTTCGTAGGCATCTCCGACCTGGCGCTGGAACCGGCCTCGGCCCTGTCCCAGGGCGACCTGAAGCGCCTCGAAGTGGCGCGCGCCATTGCCTCCGAGCCAGAACTGCTGCTCCTGGACGAACCGCTCGGCGGATTGAGCCCGGCCGAGTCGGGGCTGCTGGTAAAGTCGATCCGCCGCCTGCACAAAGGCGGGCGCTTCGGGCGACTGCATTCGGAAGGTCCGGCGGTGCTGATGATCGAACATAAACTCAAAGAGCTCATGTCCATCGCCGATCGCGTCATCGTCATCGATTACGGTGAAAAAATCGCCGACGGCCCGCCGGCCGAAGTCGTGAAAGACCCGCGCGTGATCGAAGCCTATCTGGGGACCGAGCATGCCGCTGCTTGAAGTATCCGGTCTGTCGGTGCGCTACGACAAGGCGCAACTGCTCAATGCTTTATCGCTCAGCGTCAATGAAGGCGAACTGGTGGGCGTGGTCGGCCCCAACGGCGCCGGCAAGTCCACCATGCTGCGCGCCATCTCCGGCCTGGTGCAATGGGAAGCGCAGACCAAGCGCGGCACCACCGGCGACATCGTGGTCGAGGGCTCGATCAAATTCGACGGCGAATCGATCGAGGCAATGCCCGCGCACGAAATTCGCCGGCGCGGACTGGTGCTGTGCCCGGAGCGGCGGCGTCCGTTCAGGGAACTCACCGTGCTGGAGAATCTGAAGGCGGGCGGATACCTCACACGCAGCAAGGGGGAACTGGAGCAGAACCTGCAGCGTTGCTACCAGCTGTTTCCACGCCTGAAGGAGCGGGCGGGCCAGATCTCGGGCACGCTCTCCGGCGGCGAGCAGCAGATGCTCTCCACAGCGCGCGCCCTGATGTTCGAAGCCAGACTGCTGTGCATAGACGAACCTTCACTGGGCCTTGCCCCGAAAATTCGACAAGAGTTGTTCGCCGCAATCGAACAAATTCACCAGAGCGGCATCCCGGTGCTGCTGGTGGAGCAGGAAGTGGGCAAGGTATTCCAGATGGCCGACCGCAATTACGTGCTGTCGCAGGGCAAGATCATCGCCGAGGGCTCCGGCAAGCAGCTGATGGCGGATGAATCCCTGCGCGCCGGCTATCTCGGTCTGTAGTCTTCGTCGGGGATCTCGGATAAAAGCGTAAACTGCCCTTGTTTTTATCCAGAACCGTGTTTTCCGTACGGATGTGCTTTTTATCCGTACGGAAAACACGGTTGGCGCGCAGAGCGCGCAATGCTCGCGCATCGACATAGGCGGACGTAGGGGAATACATCGAGCTGCGGCGACAGCGCTTGCGCGGACGGCGGCCCGTCCGCGCGGATCACCGATCGCGCGCGGATGAAAAGCGCATCCGCACGCAATCGGCGATCTTGGATAAAACCTCCGGCCGGTTTTGGTGTTAACCCTAGCGCAGCCCGGCGCCGCACAGGCGGCACTGGTGCCGCGTGAATACGTTGCGGTTCTTGCAGCGCGGGCATACCCGCTCGATCTTGTCGCGTATCCAGGGCGTCAGGCCCTGCGGCATGAACAGCAGAACGAGCAGCACGATCACCGCGAACATCAGCAGGCGGATTTCCTTGAACATGTCGAAATTGGCCAGGATTTCGGTGAGCGGATACAAGAGGAACACTGCCAGCACCGGGCCGTAGATGGTGGCTATGCCGCCGAAGATTCCCCAGATGACGACCTGAAACGACAACGCCACCTCCAGCGAAGAAGGACCGGCGACGCGCATGAAGTGCGCGAACAGCGCCCCGGCAAGGCCGGCAAACAATCCTGACAGCGCGAAGGCCAGCAGCTTGTAGCGGGTGGTATTGATGCCGGAGGCGCGGCAGGCCACCTCGTCCTCGCGGATGGCGTGAAAAATCAGGCCGGTGTTTGAATCGCCGATTTTCCAGATGCCGAAGCACAGCAGCAGCATCAGCACCACGGCCACGTAGTAATTGCCGACGGTCCCAGCCATAATCCGTTTGAGTCCGGAGACGCCCAGCTCGCCGCCGGAAAAATCCGGAAACGCAAATAGCACCCCCG
>DAIRFM010000222.1:0-4095 GCA_036795025.1 Burkholderiales bacterium
GGCAAGCGGGGCAGTAAAAGGTGGAGCGCTGGCCTTGGCGCAGCTGGCGGATGGCGGTGCCGCAGTTGCGGCAGGGCAGTCCGGCGCGGCCATAGACGTAGTACTGCTGCTGGAAATAGCCTGAGGTGCCGTCGCTGTGGACGAAATCGCGCAGGCTGCTGCCGCCTGCCGCCAGCGCCTGTTCCAGCGTCGACTTGATTGCGGCCGCGAGCGCCTCATAGCGCGCGAGCGACAGCCGCTGCGCCTGCGTGCGCGGATTGATGCGGGCGTGGAACAGGCTTTCGTTGGCGTAGATGTTGCCGACGCCGACGACGATGCTGGCGTTCATCAGGACGAGCTTGACCGCCGCCTTGCGCGTGCGCGTGGCGGCGTGAAGCACCTTGCCGGTGAATGCGTCCTCCAGCGGCTCGGCGCCAAGGCCGGCGAGCAGGGGATGGCGCGCGATATCGCCGCCCTCCCACAACACGGCGCCGAAGCGGCGCGGGTCGCGCAGGCGCATCAGCCGTTTGCCCAAGAGCAGGTCGAAATGGTCGTGCCGCTGTGGTTTGGCCTTGCCATCCATGATGCGCAGGCTGCCCGACATGCCCAGATGCAGAATCAGCCAGCCGGCGCGCCCGTTTCCGGCACAGTCGATGAGAATGTACTTGCCGCGGCGCGCGACGCGCGCGATGCGCCGGCCGGTGACGCGCGCGGCCAGATTGAGCGGTATCGGCCAGCGCAACTTGCGCTCGCTTACGCGCACGCCGGTGATGATATTGCCCGCGAGATAGGGCTCGATGCCGCGGCGGGTGATCTCGACTTCGGGTAGTTCGGGCATGGGCTGATAGACCGGTTTTTCTTGTACTGGCGCGCAAATATACCTAATATGTACCTCCCGCGCTAAGTTATCAGCACCACCATGTCTGTTCCGCGTTTTTCCGTCCTCCCCCTGTTCCGCCTGTTCCTGGTCGCAGGCTTGGGCCTGCTGCTTGCTGCCTGCGCGCAAAGGCCGGTGCAGGAGCAGGCGAAGCCCGCAGCCGAACCGGTAGTCAATCAGGGCGAACTCGATCAGCCTGAATCCAACGCAGCTGCTGCGCCGACACCCGCGCCCAAGCCGGAGTTGCCAAATCAGGAGCTCACCGAAGCGGTGCTGTACGAGTATCTGCTTGCGGAAATCGCCGGGCAGCGCGGCTCCATCGGCTTATCGGCGCAGGCCTACGCTGACCTGGCCAAGCGCACGCGCGATCCACGCATCGCCAGACGCGCGACCGAGGTTGCTTTGTACGCGCGCATGCCCACCGCCGCGATCGACGCCGCCAAGATCTGGTATGAAACCGAGCCGTCCTCGATGCAGGCGCTGCAGGCGCTGGTCAGCCTGCTGATCAACACCAAACGCCACGAGGAAGCCCTGCCCTATCTGCAGAAGCTTCTTGCCGCTGAAGGCGACAACGCCGGTGATGGCTTTCTGCAACTGAGCCGACTGCTCGCCAATAGTCAGGACAAGGCGCTGACCCTGAAGCTGGTGCAACAGCTGGCGCAACCGTACCCCAAGCTCGCGCAGGCGCATTTCGCCGTGGCCCAGGCCGCCGCCGCGGCCGAGCAAAGGGAGCTCGCCCTTGCCGAAGTGCGCGTCGCATCCAAGCTCAGGCCGGACTGGGAACTGGCTGCGCTGCTTGAGGCGCAACTGCTGCAACGGCAGTCGAACGCGCTGGCGCTGCAGCATCTGGCCGCCTTCCTCGAGCGCTATCCCAAGGCGAAAGAAGCGCGCCTGAGTTACGCGCGCGTCCTGGTGGCGGAGCACAAGTACAACGAGGCGCGCGCCGAGTTCCAGGCGCTGTCCAAGGGTTTTCCCGATAACGTCGACGTAATCTTTGCCGTCGGCGTGCTGTCGCTGCAGCTGGAGGACTATGCCCTGGCAGAAGCAAACTTCAAGCGCTTGCTGGCCTTGCCCTATCGCGACAAGGATGCGGTGCGCATGTACCTGGGCCAGGTCGCCGAGGAGCAGAAACATTACCCTGAGGCGCTGCGCTGGTATGAAGAAGTCGCGGGCGGCGAGCAGTATCTGCAGGCGCAAATGCGCTATGCGCTGGTGCTCAACAAACAAGGCAAGCTGGAGGCGGCGCGCGCGCACCTGCGGCAAATCGAGGTCAGCAGCGACCAGGCCCGGGCGCAGCTGTTGCTGACCGAGGCGCAGATGCTGCGCGATGCCAACCGGCCGCGCGAGGCCTTCGATCTGATCGGGGGCGCGCTAAAGAGCACGCCCGATCAACCCGATCTGCTCTACGACTACGCCATGCTGGCGGAGAAGCTCGAACGCATGGACCTGCTCGAGACCAATTTAAAAAAGCTGATCAGCCTGCAGCCCGACCACGCGCATGCCTACAACGCGCTTGGCTATTCGCTGGCCGAGCGCAACCTGCGCCTGCCCGAGGCTCAGGGGCTGATAGAGAAAGCGCTGCAGCTTTCACCCGATGACCCGTTCATCATCGACAGCATGGGCTGGGTGCTGTATCGGATGGGCAAGAGCAAACAGGCGCTGGAATACCTGCGCAAGGCCTATAGCGCGCGCCCCGATCCGGAGATCGCGGCGCACCTGGGCGAGGTGCTGTGGGTCGCAGGCGAGCATCGGGAAGCCGAGAAAATCTGGCTCGAGGCGACGAAAAAAACACCGGGCAACGACGCCCTCAACAGCACCATCAAGCGCTTCAAGCCTTAAGCCGGACGAAGCGAAACCAAACAGAGTGTCTCCGGCAGCGGGGTTTGAGGTCTTCGCCATGCGATTCGCACTTTTCTGGATGTGCCTGCTGCTTGCCGGGTGCGCCGCAGTCGAAGAGCAGCCGGCGCCTGCGGGACCTATAGGCGACGCCTTCTATCTTTCCGGCCGGGTGTCGGTGAAATACGGCGCCGAGGCGGCGAGCGGCAAGATCGCCTGGCAGCATGACGCGGCGAGCGACGATTTGCTGTTCTCGACTCCGCTGGGCCAGGGCGTGGCGCGTATCGTCCGGCGCGATGCCCTGGTGAGCCTCACCACTTCGGACCAGAAGGTGTACCAGGCGGGCGACGTAGAGACCCTGACCGAGCAGGTGCTGGGCTGGCGCCTGCCGCTCACGGGCCTGCCCGACTGGGTGCGCGGCCGCGCGGCCGCGGGCGCACCGGCGCAAACGCGATTGGACAGTTCGCAGCGTCTCGCCGAACTGAGGCAATCCGGCTGGCTGGTGGAGTTCCTCGAGTACAAGAGCGAGAACGGGCCACCGGCGCTGCTGCGCCTGTCGCGCCAGGACGTGGAGATCCGACTGGTAATCGACCAGTGGCGGGCCGAACCGTGAGCGGCTGGCAGCAGGTCTGGCCCGCGCCGGCCAAGCTCAACCTGTTTCTGCACGTCACCGGGCGGCGCGCCGACGGCTATCACAACCTGCAGACCGCGTTCCGGCTGATCGATTTGGCCGACACGCTCCGATTCACCGCGCGCGCCGACGGCAAAGTCACGCTCGCGCGGCCGCTGGCCGGCGTACCGCCCGAGCAGGACCTGTGCCTGCGCGCCGCGGTGCTGCTCAAACAGGCGACCGGGCATCAGGGCGGCGTCGAAATCGAACTGGATAAACGCATCCCCATGGGAGGGGGGCTGGGCGGCGGCAGTTCGGACGCGGCCAGCACGCTGGTGGTGCTCAATTACCTGTGGCGGCTGGGCCTGAAACGCGGGGAGTTGCAGCAACTGGCGCTCAAACTGGGCGCCGATGTGCCGGTGTTCGTGTTTGGCGAGAACGCGTTTGCCGAAGGCGTAGGCGAGCAACTGACGCCGCTTGCGCTTCCGGCCGCCTGGTATCTGGTGCTGGTGCCCCCGGTGCAGGTGCCGACCGCCGCTGTTTTTGCCGCCCCCGAATTGACACGGGAGGCAAAACCAATCAAAATTACGGCCTTTTTCGACGGGCTGAAACAACGCGCCCTGCGTAACGACCTCGAGCCCGTGGTGAGCAAACGCTATCCTGAAGTGGCGCGCCATCTGGCCTGGCTGAAGCAGCATGGCGAGGCGCGCATGAGCGGTTCCGGCGCCTGCGTATACGCCGAATTTTCCACTGCATCCGCGGCGCACGCGGCGCAAGCGCAGCTTCCGCAGGC
>DAIRFM010000223.1:0-4094 GCA_036795025.1 Burkholderiales bacterium
ACGAGCTCTATGCGCGCGCCCTCGCCCTGCGCACCACTCAGGTGGAGAAGTAAGGACCTGTTTCGAAATGAGGGGATACCTCCCCTCATGCTCCCCTAGATCGGCCCGTTGCAAAATTCATTTTGCAACGGGTTCTTAGCCACATTACTTTGGTTTTGATACCTGAACCGGGCGCAGGTGGCGGGTATAATTGCGCCTGTCATGCAAACTCTCACGCTCACCCGCCCCGACGACTGGCACCTGCACTTGCGCGACGGTGCCGCGCTTGCCGCCGTGCTGCCGCACACGGCGCGCCAGTTCGCGCGTGCCATCGTCATGCCCAACCTGCGGCCGCCGGTGACCACCGTGGAGCTGGCCGAGGCCTACCGCCGCCGCATTCTGGCGGTGCTGCCCGAAAATTCGAGCTTCGAGCCGCTGATGACGCTCTATCTCACCGACAACACCGCGCCGGACGAGATCGCGCTGGCGAAGACGAGCGGCAGAGTGCATGCGGTCAAGTATTACCCGGCCGGGGCCACCACCAATTCCGATTCCGGCGTGACGCGGCTCGAGCACTGCTTCCGGGCGCTGGAGGCCATGGAAAAAACGGGCCTGCCCTTGCTGCTCCACGGCGAGGTCACCGACCCGGAGGTGGATGTGTTCGACCGGGAACAGGCGTTCATCGACACGGTGCTGCCGCAGATCACGCAGCGTTTTGCCGGCTTGCGGCTGGTGCTCGAGCACGTCACCACGCGCGAGGCGGTCCAGTACGTGGCCGCGGCCCCGGCCAACGTCGCCGCCACCATCACCGCGCACCACCTGCTGATGAACCGCAATGCGATGTTCGCAGGCGGCATCCGCCCGCATCACTACTGCCTGCCGCTGCTCAAGCGCGAGGCGCACCGCCGGGCATTGGTGCAGGCCGCAACCGGCGGCAACCCCAAGTTCTTCCTCGGCACCGACAGCGCGCCGCACCCGCGCCGCAACAAGGAGGCGCTGTGCGGGCACGCGGGCATCTACACCGCGCACGCGGCGATCGAGCTCTACGCCGAGGCCTTCGAGGCTGCGGGCGCGCTGGACAAACTCGAGGCCTTCGCCAGTTTCCACGGCGCGGATTTTTACCGCCTGCCGCGCAACTCCGGAAACATCACCCTGCGGCGCGAGAGCTGGCAGGTGGAATCCTCACTCGCCTTGGGCGAAGACGAGCTGGTGCCGCTGCGCGCCGGTGAGCGTCTCGCCTGGCGCCTACAATAACCGGATCCGTCACCGTGGCCACCGTCGCTCCCCCTGTCTGGAACCGCTGGGACCTTCTCGCCTCGCCGGCCTTCGCCACGCTCGCCCCGCTGATCGAGCAGTTGCCGGAAGATCACTTTCCCACCCTGGCCCAGCTCAACAGAATGTGCGATGAGCGCGAGGTGGTCAGCGGAAACGGCGTGCCGGTGGAGTTCGTGCCGCAGGAGGCGAAGACCGAGGAGCCCTACGAAACCCGGGTCTATGCCCGCGGCAAGGTGCTGACCCGCAGCCGCAACTGGCATGACCTGTTCAATGCCCTGGTGTGGATCACGTTTCCGCGGAGCAAAGCGGCCATCAACCGCCACCACTACCGCGAGGTGCTGGCGCGTCAGGGAGAGGGCTTGCGCGGCACGCCCCGTGACGTGCTCACCCTGTTCGACGAAGGCGGCGTGATCGTCGCCAGCAGCGAACCCGGGCTCGGCGCCCTGTTGCGCGAGTTCCAGTGGAAGGAGCTGTTCTGGCAGCGCCGGGCCGAGGTCATCGAGTCGATGCGCTTCTATGTGTTCGGGCATTCGATCTACGAGAAAGCCCTGCAGCCCTACAAGGGCATCACTGCCAAGAGTGTGATTTTCGACGTGCCGCGGCGCGAGCTGGAGCGGCCGCTGCCGCAGCAACTCGCCACGCTCGATGCGCGCCTGGCAAAGCATTTTAGCGACCCGAAGGCGCTTGCCGCGACCGAGGCCTATGCGCCGCTGCCGGTGCTGGGCATTCCCGGCTGGACTGCGGACAACGAAGACGAGCGCTATTACGACGATACCCAGCACTTCCGCCCCGGGCGCAGGCAGGCCGAGGAGCCGCAGGACGCCCCGCCCCGCCAGGGCGCGAGCGAAGCTCCGCGCAAGGGCCGCAAGAAGTAGCCTCTATCCCATCCTCCGGTGCCGGGCGCGCCCCCTTTGATCAGCACCCTGCTAAAATCCAACTGTGAAGCTGGCCAGGCGGTCGCTGCGTACCTTGAGGGTACGGAGAGGAAAGTCCGGGCTCCATAGAGCAGGGTGACGGCTAACGGCCGTACGTACCAGTCGAAGGCTTGCCTTTGGCGAAGACGAGGAACAGGGCCACAGAGACGAGTCGCCGCTAGCAATAGCGGCGGGTGAAACGCGGTAACCTCCACCCGGAGCAACACCAAATAGGCGGATGCTGCACGCGCAAGCGTGGCGTGCTATGAGTGGCTCGCTCAAGTCCGCGGGTAGGTGGCTGGAGCGCCGGGGCAACCCGGCGCCTAGAGGAATGACCGTCATAGGGAGCAATCCCCGTAACAGAACCCGGCTTACCGGCCGGCTTCACTTTTTCCTGTTGTCGCGTGGCGCCACGTCCGGGCGCGAGCTCGCCTGCCCTTGGGGCCGATCAGCTGCTCACAGCAGGCGGATCGAGCGCCGCGTCGATCTCGGCCAGCACGCGCGCAGGCAGAAGATCGTTCATGCACTTGAAATGGCCCAGCGGGCATTCGCGCGCGAAGCAGGGGCTGCACTCGATGTCGATCTTCACGATGCGCGCCAATCCAGGTTGCGACGACAGCGACAGCGGCGGGGTGTGGGCGGGACTGGAAGATCCGTACAGCGCGATGAGCGGCTTGCCCAGCGCCGCGGCGACGTGCATCAATCCGGAGTCGTTGCTCACCACCAGAGCGGCGCAGGACAGGAGATCTATCGCGCTGGCGAGGTCGGTCTTGCCGCACAGGTTCTCGCACACGCCGCCCGACTGCGCGCGGATTTCCTCGCCCAGTTCCGCGTCCTTGCCCGAGCCGATGAGCCAGATGGCGTAGTTACGCTGGGCCAGTTCGTGCGCGAGCGCGGCGAAATGCCGCGCCGGCCAGCGCTTGGCCGGGCCGTACTCCGCCCCGGGGCAGAACGCGGCGATCGGGCGCGAGCGGTCCAGGTCGAGGCGCGCGGTGGTGCGCGCCGTGTTGACGGGATCGACCTCGAGCCGCACCGGGGGCAGCGGACGCTGCAATTCCGCGCCCGGTTTTTCCGCGAGCTGGGCGTAGCGCTCGGCCATCAGCGGCAGCTTCACCTGGTCGAGCTTGTGCACCAGGTTCAGCAGGCCGTAGCGCGACTCGCCGACGTAGCCTGCGCGCAGCGGAATGTCGGCGAAAAAGGGTATCAGCGCCGACTTGAAGCTGTTGGGAAGGACGATGGCTTGGTCGTATTTTCTCTGCGCCAGTTCGCGCCCGAGCTTCCAGCGCGCGCGCAGCTTCAGCTCGCCGTGCGCGAACGGCGACGCGATCACTTCGTCGATCTCGGGCATGCGCGCGAGCAGCGGGCCGCACCAGGGCGGAGCCAGCGCGTCGATGCTCACGCGGCCGAGTTTGTCATGCAGGCGCCGCAACAGGGGCTGGGCGAGCAGCGTGTCGCCGATCCAGGACGGGGCGACGATGAGGATGCGCGGCATCGGGTGAGGAGTGAGCAGAGAGGACGGAGGGGATGATAGGCCGTGGCGCCGTTACTCCTCCCTCCTCGCTCCTCCCGCCTCCACAGTTTTCAGTGCCCTTTCGGCGGCGCACCTTTGTACACGTAGCGCGTGCCGCAGTAAGGGCAGAGCAGTTCGCCCGCCTTGGCCACGTCGAGGAACACGCGCGGATGCATGTTCCACACCGGGGTCGAGGGCGTGGGGCAGTGCAACGGCAGGTCCTGCTCCGTGACCTCGACGGTGCGCTCTTGTTGCTGTGCAGTGGAGGACATCAGCGTTTCCCCTTTCTGGCCGGCTTGCCCGAGGCAGGTTTGGGTTTGCCCGTGACGGCTTTAATCTTGCCGGCGGCCGCTTTAGCCGTTTTAGACTTGCCTGCGGCTGATTTAGACTTGCCTGCGGCAACGGGCGCAAGCCAG
>DAIRFM010000224.1:0-4084 GCA_036795025.1 Burkholderiales bacterium
AACATCAATACTACGAACGCGCGTTTCAGCATGTTTTCCTCGCAGCGGCCCAGTGTTGGCGGTGGACTAAGCCATCGACGAGCCGATTATACCCCTCATTCCCGAGATGACCCCGGAACGGCGCAGACCGTAGCAGCGGCGGGGCTTCCCCGTAAGCCACGAGGCGTTTGGTGCGGTGTCGTTCCTTGTGACGTACAGGCATTCTTAAAGGTTTCTTGATGGGAATACCGCTAGATCGTTGGGCTGAGATTTCCCAGCCAAGCTCCCCGTTCTGCAAGCGCATCAAAGCGCGCGGGAGCGAGCCCTGTTTTGGTGTGTGAATCACAAGTGATTCATATGTTTTAACAACTTTCGAGACGGACACTTAGCGCGCATGGATAGTTTGCCGAGATCCGCAAGCATCAAGCGATTGCTATCACAGCCGGCGCTGGCCGCCGGGATCGCCTTTTTACTGGTGTCGACCGCGCCGGCTGCCGCGGACTTCTTCGGCAACCCGGACCAACCGCGCATCGAGGATTCAGGCGCCCTACCATGGCGCGCGGCCAAGACACATCGTAACAAGCCGCGTCGCGAAGCAAAGGGACACGAAAACGAAGCGGAGCACGAGCAGTCGCTCGCACAGGGGCCGTTCCAGATCGTCGTCGCCATCGCCCGACAGCAGGTCACGCTCTACGGCCAAAATGGCCCAATCGCGCACGCGGCGATTTCGACCGGTGTGCCTGCGCATCCAACGCCGTTGGGGGTCTTTACCGTCATCTCAAAACAAAAGTGGCACCGCTCCAACATCTACAGCGGGGCACCTATGCCCTACATGCAGCGGATCACCTGGTCCGGCATCGCGCTGCATGCCGGACCCTTGCCCGGCTATCCGGCTTCGCACGGCTGCATTCGCCTGCCGCAGGATTTCGCCATCCGGCTGTGGGACACGACCAAAGTCGGCGTGCGGGTAATCGTGACCCTTGAGCCGGCGGCGCCGGTTGAGATCGCGCATCCGAACCTGTTCGTAATGAAAAAACCGGAGGAGAAAGCCGTGCCGGTAGCCGCCACGGCCGAAACGACCAAGGCCGCCATGACCCCCGCCGCCGATCCTCCCGGCGCCGTCCGGCTGGCTGCAGGCACGGCGATGACCGAGGTGCCCGTCAGCATCGCCGTGACGCCGATGGAGCAAAGGCCAGTGGGCGAACGGCCGCACCGGAAAGGCCCAGTATCAGTGTTCGTCAGCCGGAAGCAGAACCGGGTTTTCGTGCGCCAGGGCTTCGTGCCGCTGTTCGACCTGCCGCTGACCATCGCCGCGCCAGATCGCCCGCTCGGCACCCATGTTTTCACCGCCATGGCGTTGAAGGACGATGGGGCGACGATGCGTTGGACAGTGGTGTCGATCCCGAGCGGCTATTCGCACCAGACGGATCACGCCGGCAAGCGAGCCAAGAAAACATCCAATGACCGGCGCGAAATGCCGGTTGCCGGTTCGGCGCCGCAGGGGGTGTCGACCGCCGCCGCCGCGCTCGATCGGATCACGCTGCCACCGGAGGCGATCGAGCAGATTTCCGCCCTGCTCTCGCCGGGCGCTTCGCTGATCGTGTCGGACAATGCACTCAGCGACGAGACGGATATCGACACCGACTTCGTCGTGCTCACCCGCTAGCGGTCTCGGCACTGAACGCTGGTTCACCGCCGTGATGCGAGGCGCGGAGAGGGACGATTGAGCTGGTGCCCGCGATCGAGACGGTCGGCCAGCTGAACACAAGCGCTGCGACGCCCCTTGAAAGGCCTGCGCTCCACGCTATATACCATCCAATTGGATGGCGCTTGGATGGTATCAGGATGGCTACAAATGTGCAGGAACTGCGACCCAAGTCGGGGGATACCGAGAAGATTACGATAAATCTCGGCTACATCGACCTGGGCCGTATCGATCTGATGGTACAGGAAGGGTTCTACTCGAACCGCACGGATTTCATCCGTACCGCAGTTCGCAACCAACTCGAACGGCATGCCGAGGTGGTCAAGCAATCCACGGCCCGAAAGAGCCTGGAACTCGGTCTGCGGCACTACACGCGGGACGCTCTCGAAACGGTGCGGGCGGCCGGGGAGACGCTCCACATCCATGTGCTGGGGCTCGCCAGCATTGCCATGGATGTTACGCCCGAGCTTGCTCGCGCAACGATTGCTTCGGTCAACATACTGGGAGCGCTCCACGCCAGCGCGGCCGTCAAGGCCGCTCTAGCCGACAGGATGGTATGAGGGCCCTCATCGCTCGGGCCCCGCCGACGTGATCCGGGGGTGAGCCCGGCGCCATCGGCACTCGCCAGCGACATACACCGGGAGACAGGTTGGGCTTCCTCGCGAGGACGCCGAGTTGTTTCCGAGCATAGGAAGCTCTAGACATGAACGACTTTCCGCACCCCGACAGTATGCTCGAGGCGACCCGCCTGACGCGCGCCGGCCGGCTCGCCGAAGCAACGGCGCTCCTGCAACGCCTGCTTCGAGGCGACGCCATACCGGATCGCGCCGGCGGAGCCACTATGGAATCCGCGGGCGCGCCTGCCGGGCGGTCAACTCGCCTCATCGACGTGACGCCTCATGCGGTCGAGGCGACGGATCGCCAGCTATCTTCTCCCATGGGGCAAGAGACCCGCACCGGCTTTCGAAGCCCAGGCATCATGCACGTTGCCGGGCCGCACATGCCCGAGGCGCTGCGCAGCTTGCTCGAGCGGGTCAAACGGGTGGGCTCAGGACTGGGGTTGCCCGGCTTGGGGAAGCCCTTTGCGGTGCCCACACCCGACATCGTGCCGGACGGCGGACAGTTCCTTGCACGCTCCTACAGCAACCACGCAGGAAACCGTGCTTACAAGCTCTACATCCCCAGCAGCTATCACGGGCAGGCGCTCCCCCTGATCATCATGCTGCACGGCTGCACCCAGTCGCCCGACGACTTCGCCGCCGGCACGCGCATGAATGCAATCGCCGAGCAACGCACCTGCCTGGTCGCGTATCCAGAACAGCCCGCCGCCGCCAATGCCTCGAAGTGCTGGAATTGGTTTCGCCCGAGCGACCAGCAGCGTGGCCATGGCGAACCTTCGCTGATCGCGGGCATCACCGGCCAAATCATGCGCGACTACTCGGTCGACCCACAACGCATCTATATCGCCGGCCTGTCGGCCGGAGGCGCGGCCGCCGCTATTATGGGGATGACCTACCCCGATCTCTACGCCGCGGTGGGTGTGCATTCCGGCCTCGCCTGCGGCATCGCGAGCGATCTTCCGTCCGCGTTCGCCGCCATGCGCCAGGGCGCCGGCGGCATGCCCATGGCTGAAGGACGCGGGCCGATTATTCCCACCATCGTGTTCCATGGAGATCATGACACCACCGTCCACCCCCGCAACGGCGATCACATTATCGCGCAGTCGAAGATCACTACGAGCCTAAAGACATACATGCATCATGGTCGGGTATCGGGAGGACATGCCTACACGCGCACCGTCCACGCCGACGCGTGCGGGCGGGTAATCTTCGAGCAGTGGGACATCCACGGAGCCGGCCACGCGTGGTCGGGTGGCAGCCCCTCAGGAACCTACACCGATCCGCGAGGCCCCGACGCCGCGCGTGAGATGCTGCGTTTCTTTCTCGACCACCCGCGCCCCACGGCGCTGCTGCAAGAACCGTAAGAGCATCCATTCCCTTGTCGGCAACGGGCGGCCAGGCACATAGTCTGCCCCATGCGACGAGGATAATTGTGGATGTGACTGGCCGATGGCCGTGGCCGCTTCCGAGTTCAGAGGTTGAGGCGGCGCCCTCAATAATTCTCGATGAGGGAACGTAACGATTATCTAAAACAATCGTTGGCTCGCAACACCACGGGTCGGTCGGCCTGGGCCTGCTCCTCGAAGAACTTACGCGATGCTCACTCTTGAGTTACTTCGCGCAGCCGCATAAACCGATCTACGCGCTGATCCGGCTTTACGTCACGCCTACCTTCCTGCGTAATCCCCGCGATGCAGATCGAGCTCCGACATCATCGGCGTGCCAGTGTCGAAACGGACACGATAGACCTGCAGGTTCTCCATCACGCGCTGGACGTAGT
>DAIRFM010000225.1:0-2011 GCA_036795025.1 Burkholderiales bacterium
AGAAACGAGGTTGGCGCGCGCAGCGCGCAGGTGTTGCCAAAACCTGCACGGACGGTAAATCCGTCCGTGCGGATCGTCTCTTGCGCACGGATGATGAACCCGTCCGCGCGCAAGAGACGATCTTTGAAAAACCCGTTTTCCTCATTTTGAAATAGGCTCTTAGAATGACGGAACCAGGACGGCACGGCGCTTGATTTCGCGCTGGTGCGTCGCCTCGAATACGTGGTTGATGTCGGCGAGCGGATGAACTTCGACAAAGGGCTTCACTTTCACCTTGCCCGCGAGCACCAGTTCCAGCGCAGCCGGATAGTGCTCGGGCGTGCAGCCCCAGTTGCCGATGGCGCGCGCATCGAAAGCCATCAGGTTGGACAGCCGGACCTCCACCTTGTCCATGGTGAAGCCGACGACGCAAAGCGTGGCGCCGTGCACCAGCAGTCCGTAGGCGCTGAGCTGGCCGGCGGCGCTACCCGAGCACTCGAAAATGAACCACTCGGTCGCGCGCAGGCCGCTATCCTTCGCGAACTTGGAGATTGCGCCCTTGAGCGCCTTGGGATCGAGTTCCTTCGGATTCAGCGTAAGTGCGGCGCCGTGCTCCCCGATTGCGGCGAGTTTCGCCGGATCAACGTCGATGGCGACGACTTTCGCGCCGAACGCGTGTGCCATCTGCACGCAGTAACCGCCGACGCCGCCGGCGCCGATGACGATGGCGAGGCTGCCGGGGGTGACACCGGCCCGGTGCACCGCCTGGTATGGGGTGGTGACGGCATCGGCAACGACCGACACTTCGGCCAGCGTGAGATCGACGGCGGCGAGGCGCTGCTCGTCGGCAGGGCAGAGCCCGCGCGCAGGCACCGCAATGTGGCTGGCGAAGCCGCCCTGGATGTCGTTGCCGGGCATTTTCTGATTGCGACAGATGGCGGCGCGGCCGCGCTTGCACAGGTCGCATTCGCCGCAGGGAATGACGGCGGGCACGATCACCGTTTTGCCGAGCCAGCGCTCGGCGCCGCTGCCGGCGGCGACCACGCGGCCGCTGATCTCATGGCCGAGGGTGAGCGGCAGGGCGTGATTGGTGCGCACGCCGTCGTAGAAATAGCCGAGGTCAGTGTGACAGACGCCGCAGCCGGCGACCTCGATCACCACCTCCGCGGGCTGGGGCGGGAACGGATCGAATGCCGATTCGACCATCGGCACCTTCGGCGCCGTCATCATCCAGCGGTGTGCGACTGTACTCATGCCCTTGCCTCCAATCGGCGCTGCCGCGGTTACAGTTTGTACTCGTATTTCATGTTCGACTTGACTTTTTCAGGCTTATTTCAGTATTATGGTACTAGAATGCGTATTTAAAGTCAAGTGCAACATACACGCACTCAGGCAAGATCGGAAACGGCACGCCAACTGCCCGGCAAGACGGAGGTCATACCATGTCAAGAGATAAGGAAAAAAACAAACCAAGCATTTCGCTTGCGATAACGGGCAGCGGTGGCGCAGGCGTGATGACCGCGGGCAACCTGCTGCTCGAAGTTGCAGCGCAGGCCGGCTGGTACGGCCTGATGGTGCGCTCGAGCGGACCGCAGATCCGCGGCGGCGAAGCGGCGGCGCTGTTGCGCTTTTCGCATGCGCCGATCGAATGCCTGGACGACCGTTTCGACGTTCTGATCGGCATCGACTGGCAGAACATCCACCGTTTCGCCGACGAAATTCCGCTCGATGCCGCGAGCGTGATGATAGGCGATCCCGACCAGAGCGAGCCGCCCGAGGTGTTCGTCAAACGCGGTGCGCGCTACGCGCCGTTGCCGTTCAAGCAGATGGCCAAGGCGATTCCCGGGAGTTGGCCCAACATGATCGCCCTTGGCCTGGCCGCCGGATTGGTAGGCCTGCCCGTAGACTCGGTCAAAACCATATTGCAGAAGTCGCTCAAGAAAGGCGGCGGGGAGAAAATGGCCGCCAACCTCGCCGCCGCGGAAGCAGGATACGCCGCGGCCGCGAAGGTGCCGGCGGTGCCGCGCCTCGC
>DAIRFM010000225.1:2111-4083 GCA_036795025.1 Burkholderiales bacterium
CGGGATTCGCGCTGGCTGATCACCGGCAATCAAGCTGCCGGCTACGGCGCGGTGCGCGGCGGCGTGCGTTTCGTCGCCGCCTATCCGATCACGCCGGCGACCGAAGTGCTGGAATGGCTGGCGCCTGCGCTGCTCAAAGTCGGCGGCGCCCTGGTGCAGGCCGAGGACGAATTGGCTTCGATCAACATGATCATCGGCGCCTCCTACGGCGGCGTGCCCTCGCTGACAGCCACCTCCGGACCCGGGCTGTCGCTGATGACCGAAGCGCTGGGGCTGGCGGTCGCCGCTGAAGTGCCGATCGTGGTCATCGACGTGATGCGCGGCGGACCTTCGACCGGCCTTCCGGCGAAAAGCGAGCAAAGCGACGTCAGCATCGCGCTCAGCGGGTTGCACGGCGATGCGCCGCGCCTGGTGGTGGCGCCGAACTCGATCGCCGATTGCGTCGCCGCGACGCAGTGGGCGGTGCACCTGGCCGAGGCGATGCAGTGCCCGGCCATCGTGCTCTCCGACCAGTACTTCGGCCAGACGCGTGCGGTGGTGGACCGTCCCGCCGATATCGGGCTCACCGGCGAACGTCTCAAGGCGCCCGACCAGGGGCCGAGTTCGGCCGAGGGCTACAAGCGCTACGCCATCACCGGGTCGGGCATCTCGCCGATGGCGATTCCGGGCACGCCGGGCACTGCGTACACGGCCGACGGGCTCGAGCACAACGAGCGCGGTCTGCCTTCGAGCCAATCGGCCGACCACACCAGGCAACTCGACAAGCGCGCCAAAAAGCTTGCGCAATTCGATTACGGCGAGCGCTGGGCCGAGATCGAAGGCGAGGGCGAGCTCGCAGTCGTCACTTTCGGTTCCTGCACCGGCGCGGCACGCGAAGCGCTGGCGCGCGCTGCGACTGACGGGATCAAGGCGCGGCTGGTATCGTTGCGCCTGCTCAGTCCGTCGCAACCCGAGCGCCTGGCCGCTGCGCTCGCGGGCGCGAAGCGGGTGCTGGTGGTCGAGCAGAACCACACCGGACAGTTATACCGGTACTTGCGCGCGGAGTACGATCTGCCGGGCGAGGTGAAGAGCTTCCGCCACCCCGGGCCGCTGCCGATGCGCCCTGACGAAATTCACCAGCAAATCACCGAATGGAGCCGCTCATGAATGCCCCTGCCGTTGCCGCGCCGATCACGGCGCAGGCATTCAAGTCCGATTACAAGCCGATCTGGTGCCCCGGCTGCGGGGACTATTCGGTGCTGTCCTCATTCACCAAGGCGTTCGCCAAGCTCGATCTGCGGCCGGAGAACATCGCCGTCGTCTCCGGCATCGGCTGCTCCTCGCGCATCCCGGCCTACACCACCTGCTACGGATTTCACGGCGTGCACGGGCGCTCGCTCGCCGCCGCGAGCGGGCTGAAGCTGGCGCGGCCCGACCTCACCGTCGTGGTGGCGAGCGGCGACGGCGACGGCTACTCCATCGGCGGCAACCACTTTCTGCATGCCTGCCGGCGCAACGTCGACCTGACCTACGTCGTCATGGACAACCATGTGTACGGCATGACCAAGGGCCAGCCTTCGCCCACCACCGAACCCGACTGGGATTCGAAACTCTCCCCCGGGGGCACCGGCCTGCGGACCTTCCATCCGCTGGTGATCGCGCTCGCCGCAGGCGCCAATTTCGTCGCGCGCGCGTTCTCGGGCGACCCGAACGGCACCGCCGACATCATCGCCGAGGCGATACGCACGCCCGGGTTTTCCTTCGTCGAGATCTTGAGTCCGTGCGTGACTTTCCGTCCGGAGCAGCGCGAGTGGAAGCAGCTGGCGCGGCCGGCGCCGGTCACGACCACCGACGACGCGGCGCGCGCGGCGCGGCGCATCATGACCGACGACGGCTTCAACATCGGGGTGCTGTACAAAGGCGAGCGCAAGCCTTACCAGCCGTCGATCGGCAAGGGGAAGAAACGTCCATCCGACCTGGAAGCGGAGTTCGC
>DAIRFM010000024.1:0-5977 GCA_036795025.1 Burkholderiales bacterium
ACGAGTGCATCGAGGAGAAGTTGTCCCAGCTCGGCGCCCGCATCAAGCGGATTCACTGAAACAAGCGATTGGCGGGTTGTTGAAAAAGGGGGCACGCCCCCTTTTCCCCCAAGGGGACTTCCTTCGGGGGCGTATATCCCCCAATTCAGAGGTCGCCGAAATTCGCTTCCCTCCGAGCTGGTCTTGCCTATAAGCATAATGTTCCGCAAGGGAAGCGAATTTCAACGGCCTGTTAGCGCAGAGGACGCGGTAAAATCGCTAATTCGATCAGGCGCCACTGTGTCCCAAATCACCATTGCCCTGTCCAAGGGTCGAATTTTCGAGGAAACCCTGCCGCTGCTGAAGGCGGCCGGCGTGGTGCCGCGCGACGATCCGGAAACTTCGCGCAAGCTGATCATCGCCACCAGCCGGCCGGAGGTGCGCCTGATCATCGTGCGCGCTTCCGATACCCCGACCTATGTGCAGTACGGCGCCGCCGACCTGGGCATCGCCGGCAAGGACGTGCTGCTCGAGCATGGCGGGGACGGGCTGTACCAGCCGCTCGACCTCGCGATCGCGGCCTGCCGCATGATGGTGGCGGTGCCGCAGGGTTTCGACTATGCGCAGGCGGTGAAGCAGGGCGCGCGGCTGCGCGTCGCCACCAAATACGTGCAGACGGCGCGCGAGCATTTCGCCGCCAAGGGCGTGCACGTCGATCTGATCAAGCTGTATGGCTCGATGGAACTCGCGCCGCTGGTGGGGCTCGCCGACGTCATCGTCGACCTGGTGTCGAGCGGCAATACGCTGAAAGCCAATAATCTGCGCGCGGTGGAGGAGATCGTGCCGATCTCGGCGCGGCTGATCATCAATGTGGCGGCGCTGAAGCTGAAGCGCGCGGCGATCCGGCCGCTGATCGATGCGTTCGCGAAGGCGGCGGCGGCGCGATGAATGAGATCGCACGCCTGTCCACCCGCGACGCGGATTTCGACGCGCGCCTCGCGCGGCTCACTGCTTTCGACGCCGCCCAGGACGAGACGGTGGATCAGACCGTGGCCGAAATCCTCGCCGCGGTGAAAAGCCGCGGCGATGCGGCGGTGCTCGAATACACCGCGCGCTTCGACGGGGTAAGGGCCGGGGCGCTGGCCGAGCTCGAGTTGCCGCGCGGGTTGCTCAATCGCGCCCGCGACGGGCTGCCCGCGGCCGAGCGCGAGGCGCTGGAGCAGGCGGCTCTGCGCGTGCGCCGCTACCACGAAAAGCAACTGGCGCAATCCTGGCAGTACAGCGAGGCCGACGGCACGGTGCTCGGCCAGAAGGTGACGCCGCTCGACCGGGTCGGCCTGTACGTGCCCGGCGGCAAGGCGGCCTATCCGTCCTCGGTGTTGATGAACGCGCTTCCCGCCAAGGTGGCCGGCGTGGCCGAGCTCGTGATGGTGGTGCCGACGCCGCGCGGCGAGAAGAACGCGCTGGTGATGGCGGCGGCCGCCATCGCCGGGGTGGACCGGGTGTTCACCATTGGCGGGGCGCAGGCGGTGGGTGCGCTCGCCTACGGCACGCAGACCATAGCCCAGGTGGACAAAATCGTCGGGCCGGGCAACGCCTACGTGGCTGCGGCCAAGCGGCGCGTGTTCGGCGTGGTCGGCATCGACATGGTGGCCGGCCCGTCGGAGATCCTGGTGATCTGCGACGGCGCGGCACCGATACCGGACTACGCCGACTGGATCGCAATGGACTTGTTCTCGCAGGCCGAGCACGACGAAGTGGCGCAGGCGATGCTGCTCTGCCCGGATGCCGCTTTCATCGAGGCGGTGGCGGCGAGCATAGCCAGACTGCTGCCGCAGATGCCGCGGCGCGAGGTGATTGCCGCCTCGCTCAAGGTGAGGGGCGCGCTGATCGAAGTGCGCAGCCTGGAAGAAGCCTGCGCCATCGCCAACCGCATCGCCCCCGAGCACCTGGAGCTGGCCGTGGAAGAGCCCGACAAGCTCCTCCATCTCATACGCCATGCCGGCGCCATATTCATGGGCCGCTACAGCTCCGAGGCGATCGGCGATTACTGCGCCGGGCCCAACCACGTGCTGCCCACGTCGCGCAGCGCGCGCTTTTCCTCCCCCTTGGGGGTGTACGATTTCCAGAAGCGCTCGAGCCTGATTCAGGTATCCAGGGCGGGTGCGCAGACTTTGGGCAGAATCGCCGCCACGCTCGCCGGGGGCGAGGGTCTGTCCGCGCACGCCCGCTCTGCCGAATACCGCATCGACAAATGAATAAATCACCCAAGGATCTGGTGCGCGAGGAAGTGCTGGCGCTTGCCGCCTACCATGTAGGCGAGGCCGCCGGCATGGTGAAGCTCGACGCGATGGAGAACCCGTACGCGCTGCCGCAGGAGCTGCGGCGCGAGATCGCGGAGCTCGCGGCGGGCGCGGCGATCAACCGCTATCCGAATCCGCAGGCTCCCGAACTGAAGGCGCGGCTGCGCCAGACGATGGCGATACCCGAGGCTTTCGACATTCTCCTCGGCAACGGCTCGGACGAACTCATCCACATCATGGTCCAGGCGCTGGCCCGGCCCGGCGCCGTGGTGCTCGCGCCCGAGCCCACCTTCGTCATGTATCGCGTGTATGCGCTGGTGAACCGCATGCGTTATGTGGGGGTGCCGCTCGCCCCGGACTTCACGCTCGACTGCGCGCGTTTCCTCGCTGCCATCGAGGAGCACCAGCCGGCGCTCACTTTCATCGCCTACCCGAACAATCCGAGCGGCAACCTGTTCCCTGAAGCCGATGTGCTGCGCATCCTGCACGCCGCCCCCGGGGTGGTGGTGCTGGACGAGGCCTACCATGCGTTCGCGCAGAAGAGCTTCATGCAGCGCCTCGCGCAGCATCCCAACCTCATTGTCATGCGCACACTGTCGAAAAGCGGCATGGCCGGACTGCGCCTGGGCTATGCCGCGGGCAGCCCGGCCTGGATGCGCGAGTTCGACAAGGTGCGTCCGCCCTACAACGTGAACGTGCTGACGCAATTGGTGGCCGAAAGGTTGCTCGCGCATGCCGGCGTGCTGGCAGAGCAGGCGGCCGCGATCCGCGGCGAGCGCGGCCGGCTCGAGGCGGAGCTCGCGCGCATGGTTGGCGTGACTGCGTTCCAGAGCGATGCCAATTTCCTGCTGCTACGCGTGCCCGACGCGGGCAAGGTCTTTGCGGGCATGAAGGAGCGCGGCGTGCTGGTCAAACTCCTGCACGGGAGCCATCCGCTGCTGGCGCAGTGCCTGCGCATCACCGTGGGCACGGCGGAAGAAAACACACAGTGCCTGGCGGCCCTGCGCGCCTCGCTTTGAGTCCGCACGGGCGCAATTGCCGCTTCAAGGCTAGAATAGGTTTTTTATCAGCACCCTGATCCAGATGCGTACTGCCTCGGTCACGCGCAACACCAGTGAAACCCAGATCGGCGTCAGCCTTAACCTGGACGGCGCCGGCTCGGCCAAATTGGCCACCGGCCTGCCTTTCCTCGACCACATGCTGGATCAGGTGGCGCGTCACGGCATGATCGACCTGGAGATCGCGGCCAAGGGTGACTTGCACATCGACGCCCACCACACGGTCGAGGACGTCGGCATCAGCCTGGGGCAGGCCGTGGCCGACGCGCTCGGCGACAAGCGCGGTATACGCCGCTACGGCCACGCTTACGTGCCGCTGGACGAGGCGCTGTCGCGCGTAGTGATCGATTTTTCCGGACGTCCGGGGCTGGTCTATCAGCTCAAGTTCAGCCGCGCCTGGATCGGCGAGTTCGACGTCGACCTGGTGCGCGAATTCTTCCAGGGCTTCGTCAACCACGCCCAGGTGACGCTGCACATCGACAATCTGCGCGGCGACAACGCGCATCATCAGTGCGAGACCGTGTTCAAGGCCTTCGGCCGCGCGTTGCGCATGGCAGCCGAGCCCGATCCTCGCGCTGCGGGCGTCGTGCCTTCGACCAAGGGTTCTCTCTAGACGCTGTTGGAGCAAGGTCACCAGTGCATTTTTTTTGCCGCAGAGGGCGCGGAGGAAACCCTTGAAAAACCTCCGCCTCCGCTGCGTCCCCCGCGGTTCACGCTTTTTTGAACTGTCGTACTAATGAGTAATACAATCGCCGTCATTGACTACGGCATGGGCAACCTGCGCTCGGTATCCAAGGCGCTGGAGCACGTCGCGCCGGATGCGGACGTGCGGGTCACGTCCGATCCCGAGATCGTGAGGCGGGCCGGGCGCGTGGTGTTCCCGGGCCAGGGCGCGATGCCCGGCTGCATGCGCGAGATGGATGCCAGGGGCTTGCGTCCGGTGGTGCTCGAGGCGGCGCGCTCGAAGCCCTTTCTCGGCATTTGCATCGGCTTGCAGATGCTGTTCGAGCGCAGCGAAGAAGGCGATACGCCCGGCCTTGGCGTTTTTCCCGGGCAGGTCAAGCGTTTTCCGCCGGGGGCGATGAAAGATGCGCAGGGCGGCAAGCTCAAGGTGCCGCACATGGGCTGGAACGAGGTGATGCAAGCCGAACCGCACGCGTTGTGGCGGGGCATCGCCGACGCCAGCCGTTATTATTTCGTGCACAGTTATTACGTCGAGGCGGGCAAGCCGGAACTGGTTGCCGGGTACAGCATCTACGGTTTTCCCTTTACCTGCGCCGTGGCGCAGGATAATATTTTCGCTGTGCAATTCCATCCCGAGAAAAGCCAGACCGCCGGCCTTGCGCTGCTCGCCAATTTCGTGACCTGGAATCCCTAGGCGCCCGCTCTTCCTCTTCCTTCATAGCCAGAACGACCCATGCTTATCATCCCCGCGATCGATATCAAGGAGGGGCGCGCCGTACGCCTCGAACAGGGCAATATGGACAAGGAGACCGTGTTCTCCGACGATCCGGCGGCGGTGGCCAGGCATTGGCTGGACCAGGGCGCGCGCAGGCTGCACCTGATTGACCTGAATGGCGCGATTGCGGGCAAGCCGCGCAACGAGAGCGTGATCAAGGACATTGTCAGCGCGGTTGGCGGCCGGATCCCGATACAACTGGGCGGCGGCGTCCGCGATCTGGACACCATCGAGCGCTATCTCGACGACGGCATCAGCTACATCATCATCGGCACGGCGGCGGTGAAGAATCCCGGTTTCCTGCAGGACGCCTGCAGCGCCTTCACCGGCCATATCATCGTCGGCCTGGATGCCAAGGACGGCAAGGTCGCGGTCGAGGGCTGGTCGAAAATGACCGGGCACGACGTGATCGACCTGGCGCGCAAATTCCAGGACTATGGCGTCGAAGCCGTGATTTATACCGACATTGGCCGCGACGGCATGCTCAGCGGGGTCAACATCGAGGCCACGATCAAACTGGCGCGCGAGCTCGTCGTGCCGGTGATCGCGAGCGGGGGGCTCACCAACCTCGCCGACGTCAAGGCCCTGTGCAAAATCGAATCCGAAGGCATTACCGGGGTCATCACCGGGCGCGCCATATACCAGGGGACGGTGGACTTCAAGAAGGCGCAGGCGATGGCGGACAAACTGGGACAAGGGAAAAAGGAGAAGGGAGAAGGCTGAGCGCAGGGGTGGCATTCTTCACCCTCGTCCCGTCTCCCACCCCATGGGCCTAGCCAAGCGTGTAATTCCCTGTCTCGACGTCACCCGCGGCCGCGTGGTGAAAGGCGTGAATTTCGTCGGCTTGCGCGATGCCGGCGATCCGGTCGAAATTGCGCGCCGCTACGACGACCAGGGCGCCGACGAGCTCACCTTCCTCGACATCACCGCGAGTTCGGATGAGCGCGACATGATTCTGCATATCGTCGAGGCGGTGGCGGCGCAGGTGTTCATCCCGCTCACCGTGGGGGGCGGAGTGCGCAAGGTCGAGGACGTGCGCCGGCTACTGAACGCGGGAGCCGACAAGGTGTCGATCAATACCTCCGCCGTGCAAAATCCGCAACTGGTGGCGGACGCCTCCGGCCGCTACGGCGCACAATGCATCGTCGTGGCCATCGACGCGAAACGCGTCGATCCAG
>DAIRFM010000024.1:6077-11060 GCA_036795025.1 Burkholderiales bacterium
GCGGACGCGAAACGCGGCGATCCGAATGCGGACGCCAAGAGCGCCGACACGGGGCAAGCCGGTATCGAACCGCGCTGGGAGGTGTACACCCACGGAGGGCGCAAACGCACCGGTTTGGACGCGGTGGCATGGGCGCGTAGAATGCAGGCGCTGGGCGCGGGCGAAATCCTGCTCACCAGCATGGACCGCGACGGCACCAGGTCCGGCTTCGATCTGGCGCTGACGCGCGCGGTGGCCGAGGCGGTGGACGTGCCCGTGATCGCCAGTGGCGGAGTCGGCAGTCTCGAGCACCTGGCCGCGGGCATACTCGAGGGCAGGGCCGATGCAGTGCTCGCCGCAAGCATTTTCCATTACGGCGAGTACAGTGTGCGCCAGGCGAAAGAGCTGATGCGGTCCAAGGGCATCGAGGTGAGGTTATGATGGGTCGGGCGCCGACCGGAAAGCGCATACCGAATGCCGTGGAGCGTGAGCCAGGGCGGGTTTTCACGCATTGCCATAGGTGCTTCGCGCTTCACACTGGATGGCGGACATGGACTGGCTCGACAAGGTAAATTGGGATGCGAACGGCCTCGTGCCGGTGATCGCGCAGGAGGCGCTCACCGGCAAGGTGCTGATGTTCGCCTGGATGAACCGCGCGGCGCTGGAGCAGACGGTTGCCAGCGGCGAAGCGGTGTATTGGTCGCGCTCGCGCCGGAAATTGTGGCACAAGGGCGAGGAGTCTGGCCACGTGCAGAAGGTGCGCGAACTGCGTCTGGATTGCGATGAGGACGTAATATTACTTTGCGTGGAGCAGGTCGGCGGCATCGCCTGCCACACCGGCCGGCACAACTGTTTTTTCCAGAAGTACGCGGACGGGAAATGGGTCGTGACGGACCCGGTGATCAAAGACCCCAAGGATATATACCGAAAATGAGCGACATACTCGAACGCCTGGCTGACGTGGTCGAGGCGCGCAAGGGCGGCGACGCCGATGCATCCTACGTCTCAAGACTGCTCGCGCGCGGCGAAGACGCGATCCTGAAAAAGATCGGCGAGGAGGCCACCGAGACGGTAATGGCCGCCAAGGACGGCGACAAGCTGCGCATCGTCGGCGAGACCGCCGACCTGTGGTTTCACTGCCTGATCATGCTCGCGCACTACGGCCTGCGTCCCGCCGATGTGCTGTACGAGCTCAAGCGCCGCGAGGGTATTTCCGGGATAGACGAGAAGGCGGCCAGGACCGAAAGTCCGCGGGTCGAAGCCGAGCGCAAGTAAAGGGGTGCATCTTGGAAGACTGCATTTTCTGCAAAATCATCGACGGCAAGATTCCGAGCAAGAAGGTGTACGAGGACGAGGACATTTTCGCGTTCCACGACGTCCACCCGGTTGCGCCGGTGCACTTCATGGTCATCCCCAAGGTGCACATTTCCTCGCTGGCGGAAGTGGACCTCGGCCATCAGATGCTGCTCGGCAAGATGCTGGTGCTGGCGTCGAAACTGGCCATCGGGCAAGGCTGCGGCGACGGCTGGCGCACCGTCATCAACACCGGCCGCGTCGGCCGCCAAGAGGTGTATCATTTGCATATGCACATCATCGGCGGCAAGGAAGTTCTGCCGCGGATGATAAAACGTTAGCGAGACTCCGCTCGGACGGTTCGTCTTTGCGGTGCTTCCGCTGGCTCAGGGAGATACGAGGCGGCCGCGCCCCCGGGTTCGGCCATTCCTTAGAGGAGTAAGGTCATGGGTTCATTCAGTATTTGGCACTGGCTGATAGTTCTGGTCATCGTCATGCTGGTATTCGGCACGAAGAAGTTGCGCAACATCGGCGCCGACTTGGGCGGGGCGGTGCGGGGGTTCAAGGAGGGAATGAAGGAGGGCACCTCCGACAAGCCCGCCGAGGCTGCCGGCAGTTCGCAGAAGATGGAAGGCAACATCATCGAGGGCGAAATCAAAGAGAAGTCCAAGAGCGCATAGGCCGGGGTGCAACTGGGGCCTGTTTGCCCCGCTCCCCTGTTTGCCCTTCTCCCTACCCCCTCTTCTGCCTGAAATGTTCGACGTCGGATTTTCCGAGCTGATAGTCATTGCCCTGGTGGCGCTGATCGTGATCGGCCCGGAGCGCCTGCCGCGGGTCGCGCGCACCCTGGGGGCCCTGTTAGGCCGCGCGCAACGCTATGTCAACGACGTCAAGGCCGACATCCAGCGCGAAGTGGATCTGGACGAACTGAAAAGTATCAGGTCGACGTTTCAGGATGCGGCAAAATCGGTCGAGCAGTCGGTGAGCCAGGTCGGCGAGGATCTGCAGGCCGCCGGGGAGTCCCTGAACCAAAGCATCTCCGGCACTCCGGAGAACACGGCCGAACCAACTGCAGCACAGCCCCCGGCCGCCGCGGCTGGCGACGAAACCCAAACCGCTTCCGCGCAGATGGATCTCGGGCTGGAATCCAAGCCCGCCGCCGAGCCGGCGGCGCCAAGGCTCGAGCATAAGTGAGCGTGCAGGAAACGTTTATTTCCCATCTGGTTGAGCTGCGCGACCGGCTGCTGCGTTCGATTTACGCGGTGTTCGGGGTGTTCGTGGTGCTCTGGTTCTGGCCCGGGCTGGCGCAGATCTACGACCTGCTGGCGCTGCCGATGATGCGCACCCTGCCCGAAGGCACGCACATGATCGCCACCGGCGTCATCACGCCCTTCCTGGTGCCGCTCAAAGTCGGATTGATGGCGGCGTTTCTGCTGGCGCTGCCTTATGTGCTGTATCAGGTCTGGGCTTTCATCGCGCCCGGCCTGTATAGCCACGAAAAGCGCTTCGCCCTGCCGCTGGTGTTCGGCAGTACCGTGCTGTTTCTGGCCGGAGTCGCGTACTGCTATTTCGTGGTGTTCAACTGGGTGTTCCGCTTCATTATCCAATTCGCGCCCAAGAGCATCACGCCGGCACCGGACATCGAGGCCTACCTGAGCTTCGTGCTCACCATGTTCGTCGCCTTCGGCGTTACCTTCGAGATCCCGCTGATCGAGGTGGTGCTGGTGCGCACCGGCATGGTCACGATCGCAAAGCTCAAGGACATCCGTTCCTATGTGATCGTCGGCGCTTTCGTCGTGGCGGCCGTCGTCACGCCGCCGGACGTGGTGTCGCAGCTGCTCCTGGCAATCCCGATGTGCCTGCTGTACGAGTTCGGGATTTTGCTGGCGCAGCTGATCGAGCGGTTTTTCCGCAAGCACGCGACCGAGGAAGCAAGCACATCGGACCCGGTCGAGCGCGGCGCGGCGGAACTGGAGGGTCCGCGGGACCCGGCCGAAACCGAGCAGAAGCGGCTCAAGTAGACTTGTTTCAGTCCAGCCGCAATAACTGCCCAAAACAGACCCGGCTGCGCGCCGCGGTTATCTCGCGCCCGTCGTTTTTACAGCGCGCGGCAACCAGAGATCGACCAGCCGGCCGGATCACTGGCCTTGGGGAGCCTGCGGCGCTACCGGCTGCCAAGTTCCCGCACATTCCTTGACGTAGGGGTAATAGGCCTGGGCGTCTGCGCAGTAATACCAATATCCCGCGGGTCGATCTGGCGCGGACGACTCGCTGCCCTGCTCAATGTAGACCGGCGGCGCAGACGGCGCCACGGCAACCGGCGGATAGTAGGGCAGAGGGGGGTAATACCAGAACGCTGGCGCAGCCACGATAACGCCGAAGCCTACCCGCGGTCCGCCGAAGTGATGGCCGCCGATGTGAGCGCCGCTGAAGTGGCGGCCGCCAGAGTGCCCCCTGCCACCGCCACCGCCACCGCGAGCGAATGCGGAGGCGCTCGCTACCGTGACCAACAGCACCATCAGCAAGGTCAAGACGCGTCGCGTTCGCCGAAACCTGATTGGCCAAGTAACCCCAGACGTGTCCGGTCGCATGATTGCAAAATCAGCGGGGCGGCGGAGTCCCGGGTGGTGGCGGCGGAGTCCCGGGTGGCGGCGGCGGAGGCGATCCGGGTGGCGGCGGCGGTGTGTAAGGCGCGGCCGGGTTCGGATTCGAACTCGTGAGGTTTCCGGACACCGGGACTTTGTGGCCTTTGGCGTACATGCACTGGATGTAGGCGTAATCGTAGCGCCGTTGCAGGCCATACGCAGAGCCCTCTGCGGCGCCCGTTCCCGCCAGGGCGCCCACTGCCAGCCCGGTACCGGCTCCCACGGCAGCGCCGCTGCTGCCACCGAGGGCGGCGCCGGCTGCGGCGCCGACCAAGGTACCGACTGCGGCACTCTTGAGCCCGCTGTCCGTGGCGGCCTGATTGGGCGCAGTCCCGCCTACCTGCATACTGGCAAATTGTCTGCAGTCGAAATCGTCGGCCCGAAATTGGTCGAAGCTCTTGCCGGTGCCCGGCAGCACCATCACCCCGGGACCGGAGGGCAGCGTCGTGCACGCGCCAACCAGCAGCAGCGCTAGCAGGGGCGTGAGTCGAAATGCGCGGGTCATGGTTTGCAAATCCGGGCTAGGAGGGCGGCTGCGGGGCTACCCGTTGCCAGCCTGCCGGACATTCCTTGACGTAGGGGTAATAGGCCTTCGCGTCAGCGCAGTAGTACCACCAATTCGACTGCGACGGCGCGGGCGCCGGCTGCGCTCCTCCCTGTTCGATGTAGCTCGGCGGCGCGGACTGTACTGCGACTACTGGCGGATAGTAGGGCGGATAGTACGGTGGGTAGTAGTAGGGAGGATACCAATAACCCGGAGCGCCGATGAAAACGCCAAAGTGCGCGTGCCCGCCATGATGCCATGCCAGTGCCGGCACGCTTGCGATAGCGCCAAACACGAACACGACCAAGCTCAACGTTGTTTTCACCGCTTTCATGATCACCAGCCCCACTACATTATAACTTAGCACGCTCGCGCTGCCGCGGGGCAACTAAAGTGTTACCAAATGTAACGCGCACCACATCCCGTCCGCGGGTGCCGCTCATGTCGAGTTTGGTGTGCGGAGGGGCGGGGAGGCGCGGGATTTCCAGGATTTCCACTCTTTCGGGTGGTGAAATGCTGGAT
>DAIRFM010000001.1:0-2796 GCA_036795025.1 Burkholderiales bacterium
CTGACCCGGCCCGACATCTCGACCCAGGTGCGTTTTCGCAAGGAAGAGGAGATGCGCAAAGGCGTGGCGGCGATCCGCGATGACGGTGCCGACGGAGCGTTCGCCGGCGAAGTCAAAATCCTGACCTCCTGCCCGTCCTGCCTGCAGGGCCTCGCGCGCTTCAGCGACGATGCCGGCACCGACGCCGATTACATCGTGGTGGAGATCGCCAAGCACCTGCTCGGCCCCGATTGGATGGCCGACTACGTGGCCAAAGCAAACCGGGGCGGCATCGAGCGCGTGCTGCTCTAGGGCCTGCTTACCGGCGTCGCATGAGACGCGTCGCCGAAATCTGCTATTCTGCTCCCGCAGCACACTGGCGCGCGCTCCTCCGGATGCTCCGGTTGCTGCTGTGCCGGTGTGAATAACTTTACATTTACTGCTAACGCCTCTATTGCAGCGTGAACAAATTAACAGTCTCATCGTGTGAGTTGTGCAATTCTGCCGGCGGAGAACTGTTGTGGCAGGACGAATTGTGCCGGGTGGTGCTGGTCGGAGACCACGACTATCCGGGATTCTGCCGCGTAATCCTCAACCGGCATGTGAGGGAAATGACCGACTTGGACACGGCGACGAGGGAGCAATTGATGCGGGTGGTGTATGCCGCCGAGCAGGCTTTGCGCCAGCTCATGCAACCGGCGAAAATCAACCTCGCCAGCTTCGGCAATATGGTGGCCCACCTGCACTGGCATGTCATCGCGCGCTTTGCCGACGACAAGCACTTCCCCGGGTCCATCTGGAGCGAGGCGCGGCGCGCGGGCGTGCCGAGGCCGGTCGACCGCGATGCCCTGCAGCGCGCCTTGCAGCAGCTGTTGCAGCCGGTGGAAGCATGAGCGCACGGCCGCAACCGCGGAACCGGTTTGAGCTTGAGCTTCCTCCATCCGGCTCTCCAATTTCGAAAATGAAACTGGGGGCTCCCCTTTCTTGCTCAGGTCTCCCGTCCCAATGAGCCACATGCCCGACTTCAACCTGCCCGAGATCTCCGCCGCAGCGAGCCCGGAGTTCACCGACGGCGCCTCCTGCGCCGCATGGCTGGCTGAACTGCCGCTGGTGAACGTCGCGCCTTCGCAAATACGGCTGCTGGACCAGCTGCAGGAGATGAACCGCTTCAACATGCCTCCGGCCGAGCGGCTCAAGGTGCTGGAGGCGTTGCGCGAACCGGTCTATTTCGTGCAAGCGGAGCAGATCAAGAAGCTTGTTAACAAACCGCTGCCGCTCACCCAGGTGGAACGCGGCATATTCGGGCACGTGGTGGATCTGTGGCAGGAATTGCTCACCGGCTACCAGCGCTGCCTCATGAGCGCGGCCGAGGGCAAGCTCGAGCGCCAGGCCGCGCTCATCTGCCAGCGGGGGCTCGATTGCGTGGCCTCGAGCATGTTCGACCACTGCCGCGTCTATCATGCGTTCCCCGATGCCTACTGGCTGGCTCTGCACCAGCTTTACCGCCATGTCGAGGAGGCGGGGGAGAGCGCCACCGCGGTCGGAGATTCGGTGAAAAAGACAGACGTTAGCTGCGCCGAGGTGTACGTGCGCGCTCTCCTGTTCATGCTGGCAGACCCCAACGAGCAACAGCAAAAGCAGCTGATGCAGATTCAGGGTTGGCTCGAGCGCTGGGCCCAGCATGTCCCCGTGCGGCGCACCCCGCCCGAGGACAAGAGCCTGCCGCCGCTGCTGCTGGATTTTTCCGCCGCCGCGGGCGCTTACCGTGAAGCCGACGCCGGCGCGCGCAGCGCCTCGCGCTGGCTCGACATCGGCGATCTTGCGCGCACCCTGAAAAAGTGCGTGGTGCTGCTGCGCAAGGGCGAGCCGCCCGCCAGCCTTGGGCTGGGCGAGGATTGCGCCATGCCCGGCGTCGAGCAACTGCTGGTGCTCCTGTTCCGCCTGTGGTGCGAGGGCAAGAACGGGCGGGTGCAAACGCGCCGCAGCGTCAGCGCAAAGGCGAAGGTATGCAGCACTCTCGCCTCCATGCATTTCCATATCTCGGGCAGCAAGACGTTCCGCCAACCCGGACATGCGACCGAGCTGACGCTGCGCGAACGCGACGAGATTGCCACCTTCGGCCACACCAGCACGCGCCTCGAGGAAGCATTTATCGAGGCCGGGGGCTATGCCACCGAGGACTGGCTGCTGAAGGAGGAAAGCCTGTCGGGTCTGCGCATCGTGCGCCCGGCGACTTCGACCGGCGGACGTTACGTTCACACCCAGCTGATCGCAGTACGCCCCGCCGACGCCAAGAATTTCCTGGTAGGCGTGGTGCGCTGGCTCAGGAGCGATGAGGATGACGGCCTGCACGCCGGGGTTCGCATCGTCCCCGGTGTGCCCAAAGCCGTGGCAGTACGTCCCACCGGCATCAACGCGCAAGCGGAAAAATTCGTCCCTGCGCTGTATTGCCCCGCACTCCCCGCGCTGGCCACGCCGGCCTCGTTGATCTTGCCCCCAGGCTGGTACCGCCCCAAACGCGTGCTGGAAGTCTATACCGACGCATCCGAATTGCTGCTGCTCAGCGGCGTGATCGAGCGCGGCAGCGATTTCGAGCGCGTCGCGATCGAGCCTGCGCGCTAGGCTGCCTTTCCGGATTGCGTCAAATCTGCAACCGGCGCTGCGTCGGCCGCAGATTTGACGCGCCGCGCCGGGAACACCGCAGAAAAGCAGCTGCCCCTGCCCGGTTCGCTCTCGATTTCCAGCGTCGCCTGATGACGCGTCAGCACGTGCTTGACAATGGCCAGGCCGAGTCCGGTGCCGCCGGTCTCGCGCGAG
>DAIRFM010000001.1:2896-6964 GCA_036795025.1 Burkholderiales bacterium
CAGCACGTGCTTGACAATGGCCAGGCCGAGTCCGGTGCCGCCGGTCTCGCGCGAGCGGCTGTGGTCGACGCGGTAGAAGCGCTCGGTCAGACGCGGGATATGGCGCGGCTTGATCCCCAGGCCGCTGTCGGCGACGCTGAACACCGCTTGCGTGCCGCGCCGCCCCCAGCCGAGCCGGATATCCCCGCCTGCCGGCGTGTAGTGCACGGCATTGCTCACCAGGTTGCCGAATGCGCTGCGCAGTTCCTGCGCGTTGGCGAGCAGCAGGACCCGGTCTTCCGCATTGAGCTCGATGCGATGGCGCCCGGCACTCAGGGCCAGGGCTTCATCGCGCACGCCGGCAAGCAGGACGGAAACATCGACCAGGGTCTCCTCGTTCAAGCCCCGGCCGCTCTCCAGCGCCGATAGCGTGAGCAGGTCTTCCACCAGCCGCTGCATGCGCCGGGTGTGATCGCGCATCATCTCCAGATAGCCCTGCCGGCGCCGCTCGTCGAGTTTGACTTCGCCATCGGTGAGCGTCTCCAGAAAGCCGGCGACCACCGTAAGCGGGCTTTTCAGCTCATGCGAGACGTTGGCGACAAAATCGCGCCGCATGGTTTCGACTTTCTCCGCCAAGGTGATGTCGCTCGCGAGCAGGAGCTTTTGCTCCTCGCCGTAGGCGATGATGGCGAGCGACAACACCAGTCCCTCCCCGCGCGTCAGGCGCAGGGTGAGCGGCTCGGCATATTCGCCCTGCTCCAGGTAGGCGGCGAGATCCGGGTGTCGCACCAGGTTGACCAGGGGCTGGCCCAGGTCGCGCTGCTCGTCCAGCCCGAAGTACTGGCCGGCAATCGGGTTGCACCACTCGATATGGCCGTGGGCGTCGAGCAGGACAACGCCATCGGGCAGGGCCAGGCCGGCGTTGCGAAAACGCACCAGGTCGTCGCTGAGTTGCTGCTCCTGTTTGATGCGCGCACGCACGAAACGGTAGAGCCCGACCAGCACGTCTTCCCAGATGCCACTACCCTGCGGCACGGGCTTGGCCAAGGGATCGCGCAGCCAGTCGGCCAGCGCAGCCAGATTGGCCACATGCCGCCCGAAGAGCAGCACCAGGCCAAGGCAGACGGTGGCAAGCGCCCACACCGGGCCTGCGAGCGGCCAGGCGATCAGACCGGCGACGCAGATACCGGCAAGCGCCACCGCGCTGCGCATCCAGACAGAATTCAATTGATGAAAGATAAACCTGTTTTTCGGGCCGGGAATTATCGCATGTCCCCGCGCCGGCCTCCGCCGTCCGGGAGATTCAGGCGGCAGCGGTGAAGCGATAGCCGGTGCCGCGCACGGTCTCGATCAGGGCATCGTGGCCGGTCGCCTCGAGCGCCTTGCGCAGCCGGCGGATGTGCACATCCACGGTGCGCTCCTCGACGAACACATGATCGCCCCACACCTGGTCAAGCAGTTGCGCGCGGGTGTGGACCCGCTCCGCGTGAGTCATAAAAAAGTGCAGCAGGCGGAATTCGGTCGGCCCCAGGCCCAGCGCCAGGCCGTTGCCGCTGACCCGGTGCGCGGCCGGATCCAGCCGCAGGCCCTGCACCTCGATCACGTCGTCTGTCATCTGCGGCGCGCGCCGGCGCATCACCGCCTTGATCCGCGCCAGCAGTTCGCGCGGCGAGAACGGCTTGGTCACGTAGTCGTCCGCGCCCGCCTCCAGCCCGATGACCTTGTCCTGCTCGGCCGATTTCGCGGTGAGCATGATGATAGGGATGGCCCGGGTGCGCTCGCTGCCGCGCAGATGGCGCGCGATTGCCAGCCCCGACTGCCCGGGCAGCATCCAGTCCAACAACACCAGATCGGGCAGAGTCTGGCGTATGATAGTGAGTGCCTGCTGCGCATCCGAGGACCGCAAAACGTGGTGGCCGGCACTTTCGAGGTTAACGGCAATCAACTCCTGGATGGCAGCTTCGTCTTCCACGATCAACACATTGAGCGGCATGATTTTGTCGATTCCCAAATGCAATAGTATGTCGCTTGCATGACATTTTGGTTACAGCCATAAAGGCGCTGGCCGCGGTATCATAGGCGCCCCCGATTCGCGCCACTGACATGAACAAGCACACGCCCACTGAAATCAAGCTGCACCAGAAGTCGCGTCAGATGGAAATTTCGTTCGCCGACGGCAAGCGCGTCGAACTGTCCTACGAATTTTTGCGCGTGTACTCGCCCTCGGCCGAGGTGCGTGGCCACGGACCGGGACAGGAAGTGCTGCAGGTCGGCAAGAAGAATGTCGAAATCACCGCCATCGAACCGGTGGGCAGTTATGCGGTGCAGCCGCGCTTTTCCGATGGGCACGACAGCGGACTCTACTCCTGGGATTATTTGTACGAACTCGGGCTTGACCGGGACCAGTTATGGCAGCAATACCTGCAGCGCATGCAGGCGGCCGGCGCGAGCCGCGAGCCCGGCGCAACCCCTGCGGCTGCTCCAAAAAGCGGCTGCCACTGAGCGGAACAGGCGATGAACGGCAAGACCCACTTCGGCTATCAAGAGATAGACGAGACCGAAAAGGCGCAAAAGGTCGCCGGCGTATTCGACTCGGTCGCGCCCAATTACGACCTGATGAACGACCTGATGTCGGCCGGGATGCACCGCGCCTGGAAGGCTTTCACCATCGCGCTCGCCGGCGTCAGGACGGGCGAGCGCGTGCTCGATGTCGCCTCGGGTAGCGGCGACCTGGCAAGCGCGTTCGCGCGCCGCGTCGGCCCCGAGGGCCAGGTATGGCTCACCGACATCAATCGAGCCATGCTCGCGCGCGGGCGCGACCGGCTGCTCGACGAGGGTCGCGCGCTGCCGCTGGCGCAGTGCGATGCCGAGCACCTGCCCTTCCGCGCCGATTATTTCGACTGCGTCAGCGTCGCCTTCGGGCTGCGCAACATGACGCACAAGGAAGCGGCGCTGGCCGAGATGCGCCGCGTGCTTAAGCCGGGCGGCCGGTTGCTAGTGCTGGAATTTTCCCGCGTATGGCAGCCTCTGAGCCGCGCCTACGACTGGTATTCGTTCAAGGTGCTGCCCTGGCTGGGGTCCAAGATTGCGGGCGACGCCGACAGCTACCGCTATCTGGCCGAATCCATACGCGTGCACCCCGACCAGGAGCAATTGAAAACCTTGATGGAACAGGCGGGCCTGGAGCGGGTCGAATATTTCAACTTGAGCGCCGGCGTGGTCGCGCTGCATCGAGGCTACAAATTCTGAGGGTATAGGCGCATAATGCGCGGTTCACGCTGTAAGGAAAAAAATGAAACATCTGTTATCGATTGCTATCGCTGCATTCCTGGCTCTTGGTTTAATGGTTCAGGACGCCGATGCCGCGCGCCTGGGCGGCGGCAGGAGCTTCGGTGCGCAGCGCTCCAGCGTGACCCCGAACAGGAGCCTGCAACAAACCCCGCCGTCACAAGCAGCGCCTGCCGCTCCCGCCGCAACGCCCCAGCCGGCGGGCAACCGCTGGCTGGGCCCGATCGCCGGCTTGGCCGCTGGCCTGGGGCTGGGGTGGCTGATCGGCCAAGGCGGCTTGGGAGGCATGATGGGCAGTCTGTTGCTGATGGCCCTGGTCGGCTTCGCCGTGGTCTTTGTCTTGCGCCTGCTCACCCGGCGCAAGGACGCAGGCAATATGCAGTATGCCGGCGCTGGCAACGAACCCGCGGCTGCCCCGCCGCCTTCGCTGGCGCCCGCCATCGGCGCCGCGCCGGTCTTCGGCGCGCATCCTCAACCGAACATCCCCGCAGGATTCGACACCGACGGCTTTCTGCGCCAGGCCAAGCTCAATTTCGTCAAGCTGCAGGCGGTGCATGACAGCGGCAAGCTGGACGAGTTGCGCGAATTCACCACCGACGAGATGTTCGAGTCGATAAAGCAGGATCTGCGGGAGCACGCCGCGAGCGGGCAACAGACCGATGTGGTGACGCTCAACGCCGACCTGCTGGAAGCGCTCACCGAGGGCAACACCCACTGGGCCAGCGTGCGTTTCTCGGGCATGATCCGCGAAAACGCCGACGGCCAACCTGAATCGTTCCAGGAAATCTGGAACCTGGCGAA
>DAIRFM010000001.1:7064-9464 GCA_036795025.1 Burkholderiales bacterium
ATTGCAGCGCCTTCTGCGCCTCGCCAGAATCATCAGCGTCGGCATCCGCTTCGGCCTGGATGAATTCGTGCTCGCCCATGCGCGCACGCGCTTCCTGCTCGTGGCGGTGCAGCGTGTGCTGTTCTGGCGCAGGCTCACCGAGCCGCGCGCGGTGCGTCTGCGCCTGGCGCTGGAGGCCCTGGGGCCGCTGTTCGTCAAGTTCGGCCAGGTGCTGTCCACCCGGCGCGACCTGCTGCCCGCTGACATCGCCGACGAACTCGCGCGGCTGCAGGACCAGGTGCCGCCGTTTTCGACCGAACTCGCCTACGCCCAGCTGGAGCGTGCTTTCGGCCGGCCGGTGACAGAGGTGTTCGAGCAGTTCGACGCGCTGCCGGTGGCGAGCGCCTCCATCGCGCAAGTGCATTTCGCCGTACTGCCGGGCGGGCGCGAATGCGCGGTCAAGATCCTGCGCCCCAACATGCGGCAAGCGATCGAAAAAGACGTGGCCCTGCTCGACAGCGCTGCCGGCCTGATCGAGGCGCTGTGGGTCGATGGCCGGCGCCTGAAACCGCGCGAGGTGGTGGCGGAGTTCGCCAAGCACCTCAACGACGAACTCGACCTGATGCGCGAAGCGTCGAACGCGAGCCAGCTGCGGCGCAACTTCGCCGGCTCCCCCCTGCTGATGATTCCGGAGATCTATTGGGACTACTGCTCATCCTCGGTGATGGTGATGCAGCGCATCAGCGGCATCCCCATCAGCCATGTGGAGCGGCTGCGCGCAGCCGGCGTGGACATCCCGCGGCTCGCCCGCGCCGGGGTGGAGATCTTCTTCACCCAGGTGTTCCGCGACGGCTTTTTCCACGCCGACATGCATCCGGGCAATATTTTCGTCTCGACCGACGCCGAAATCCGGGGCAAGTACATCGCCGTCGATTTCGGCATCATGGGCACGCTCACCGACGTCGACAAGAACTACCTGGCGCAGAATTTTCTCGCTTTCTTCAAGCGCGATTACAAGCGCGTGGCGCAGGCGCACGTGGAAGCGGGCTGGGTCCCGGCCGACACGCGCGTGGACGAGTTCGAGAATGCCATCCGCGCCGTGTGCGAACCGGTGTTCGACCGGCCGCTGAAGGACATTTCCTTCGGCAGAGTGCTGTTGCGCCTGTTCCAGACCTCGCGCCGCTTCAATGTCGAAATCCAGCCGCAGCTGGTGCTGCTGCAGAAAACCCTGCTCAATATCGAGGGCCTGGGGCGGCAGCTCGACCCCGAGCTCGACCTGTGGAAAACCGCCAAACCCTATCTCGAGCGCTGGATGAGCGAACAGCTGGGCTGGCGCGGTTTTGTGCGCAACCTGCTGAACGAAGCGCCCCGCTGGGCGAACATGCTGCCGCAGCTGCCGCGCCTCGCGCACCGAGCCCTCGCCGCCGACCACGCGGCCGGAATCGAGCGCGCGCTGGACCGGCTTGCCGCCGAGCAAAAGCAGCGCAACCGCAGCACCGTCATGCTCGCGCTGCTGCTCGCAGCCTTGCTCGCCTGGCAGATCTACCTCACACTGTAATCGCGGCGCGCGCTTCGCCGATGCGGGGCCGCAGGATATAATCGGCCCGCGTCCCGCAAGACTAGAAGCGTCTAAGCCATGCTGCTCTGGTTCGTCATCACCTACTGGATCATTTCCATCGGCATCGGCCTTTGGGCCGGCACGCTGGTGAAGAACTCCAAGGATTACGCGGTAGCCGGGCGCGCGCTTCCGTTCTACATCGTCACCGCGACCGTATTCGCGACCTGGTTCGGCTCCGAGACCGTGCTCGGCATTCCGGCGTCGTTCCTCAAGGACGGGCTGTCGGGCGTGGTCGCCGACCCGTTCGGATCGAGCATGTGCCTGATCCTCGTCGGCCTGTTCTTCGCCCGCCCGCTCTACCGCATGAACCTGCTGACCATAGGCGATTTCTACCGCAAGCGCTTCAACCGCACGGTCGAGGTGCTCACCACGCTGTGCATCGTCATTTCCTACCTCGGCTGGGTCGCGGCGCAGATCAAGGCGCTCGGACTCGTGTTCAACGTCGTCTCCGAGGGCGCGATGTCGCAGAGAACCGGGATGATCGTCGGCGCCGCGACGGTGCTGATCTACACCATGTGGGGCGGCATGTGGTCGGTCGCGGTCACCGACTTCATCCAGATGATCGTGATCCTGGTGGGCATGGTGTACATCGCCGTCGAGGTGAGCGGCATCGTCGGCGGCGTCGGCACCGTGCTCAGCCACGCGTCGGAAGCCGGAAAGTTCAACCTGTTGCCCGCGCCCGAGTTGAAGGAGATGCTCTGGTTCACTGCCGCATGGATCACGATGATGTTCGGCTCGATCCCGCAGCAGGACGTGTTCCAGCGCGTCGCCTCGTCCAAGAACGAGCGCATCGCCGGCAACGC
>DAIRFM010000001.1:9564-10812 GCA_036795025.1 Burkholderiales bacterium
GTCACTTTTACCGAGAACATCCTGCGCGGCGCGTTCCGGCACTGGAGCGACCGCCAGTTCCTGTTCGCGATGCGCTCGGTCGTGCTCTGCTTCACCGTGATGGTGACCCTGTTCGCGCTCAACTCGAATGCGAGCATCTACAAAATGGTCGAGAACGCCTATAAGGTGACCCTGGTTGCGGCCTTCGTTCCGCTCGCTTTCGGGCTCTACTGGCATCGCGCCACCAGCCTCGGCGCGACGCTGGCGATCGTGCTCGGGCTCGCGACCTGGATCAATCTCGAGATCATGAATCCCAATGGCCTGGTGCCGCCGCAACTCGCCGGCCTCGGCATGAGCCTCGCCGGCATGATCGTCGGCTCGCTGCTTTCGTTCGCCGGCGGGCAGAAGACACCGCGCATAAACTGGTTCGCGCGAAGATAAAGGCGGCGCGCTGATCTATCCTATCTCGGCTAGAGTCGCTCCTTCGCGTTGGTCAGCGCCAGCGCGCGGGTGAAAGCGACCTGATTGCATACGAGCAGTTCATGTTGCATCCCGGGCAGGCCCAGCCTTCCCAGCCAAGCCCAATTGCTTTCTCTGGACGTCCTCAAAGCTCTCGCGCGCGAGAATCGGGAACGCGGTGCCCTGGAAGTCGCGGTCGGCCATATAGCGCGTGACGATCTTGTCGTTCTCGCCCATGCGCTCGATCATCATGTCTTCAATGAGTTTGCGTATCCCGAGCTCGAACTTGTCTAGCGGATTTGCCAGCGCCGTCTGAATAACATGCTCGCTCTTGCAGGCTCTTTCCTTGATCTGCTGGAAGAATAGCCGGTCTTCCGCGACGCTCGACCGGCTCGATCCAGAGTCGGCCTTCCCGGAACTCATTGAAGAAGACGTGGTTGACTTCGTAGGTGGTCATCGGCCGTAGAGCGAGGAGTATTTCGAGGGCTTCCGTCCGATAGTCCTTCGAGGGCGCGCGGCTTCCTTCGGCGACCTGTTCGGCGATGGGTTCGTTGGCCGCAGCTTTGGCGCGGCGCTGCGCGTCGAAGATGCCGCCTTCAGGCTACCTGTGCGAGCGGGAAGCGTATCTCCACGGATTCGAAAGGCACGGAAACCGTGCCGTCCTCCTCCCGTTCGACCAGACCCAGTTCCTCAAGGCGCGACACATCGGTATGGACATTCGAATAATTGCGCTCGGCGGCTTTTGCCAGCGCGTAAACGCTGCAAGGGCCTTCGCGGCGCAGTGTGTCGAGGAGGTCCAGGCGCGCCGGA
>DAIRFM010000001.1:10912-14933 GCA_036795025.1 Burkholderiales bacterium
ATACGGCGCTTTCGCGGCAAGCTCAACTGGCAAGGTGACCTCGACGCGATGAGGACCGACAGGTGATTTTGGTCGATTCCAGCGTTTGGATCGACTACTTCCGGGGAACCGCGACGCCGCAGGCGGAAAAGCTGGAATCGCTGCTCGGTACCGAACCGATTGCGACGGGCGACCTGATCCTGACCGAGGTGCTGCAAGGCTTTGTCAGCGACCGCGACTTCAACCAGGCCAGGAAGCTCCTGACTTCGTTGGTGGTCGTGGACCTGGCGGGGCAAGACATAGCCATTCAAGCCGCGAAGAATTTTCGTGCGCTGCGAGCGCTCGGGGTAAGCGTGCGCAAGACGATTGATACGGTGATTGCCACGCGCTGCATCGAGAGCGGCTTGCCTCTTCTGTACAGCGACAGGGACTTCGATCCGTTCGTCGAGCACCTTGGTCTGCGTTCAGCGCTGCCCGGAACCTAAATCCGGGCACGGCAGAATCCTGGCATGCACGATAAGCTCATCGCGGTCGAAGCCTACATCATCACTCTGGAGATGGATGCCCCCGTCAGCGCCAATCGACGTTGCCGAATCCGTCCTGGCCGAGCCAAGTGTAGAAAATGCCGATCGTTCCTCTGCTCTGCGTCGTGGATCCCAGGTCGGGAAAGTTCGCATCGCGGCGATTCCCCAGGTACTTGATCGTGACTGCATGCCGGCGCTTGATGCGCAGCGTATAGGACGCGTCCAGGCGGACGATATTGTCACGTCCTCCGCGGGCGGCGGCAGCGACGTTGCTCACGAAGTATTCGCGCGCGGTCAGATCGAGCGAGGCCCTGTCCCCGAAAATCATGCGCAACGCAAACAGGGCTTGCGGCGCCAAGCCATAGTGGTATTCGAGCTCGGAGGCGTTCGGGCGCGTGGTGCCGACCGCGGCGTAGCCGATACCCATGAGGCCCGTGCCCTGAAGCGCGATCGAATTGGACAGCCGCCATTCAGCGGTGGTGCCGAGCGATAGCGCCGTGCTCGATACGCGGTAGATTTGCGGTGCCATGTAGTCGTAGCTGCCGTACAGTCCCCAGATTCCCCGGTAATTCTTGCCTTGCTCGTAATCCTTTCCAACCAGCAGTCCGCGAGTCATGAGGCTCTCGAAACCGTTGGCGCTCGAGGCGGTCGCCTGCAGGTTGAAGTAATCGAAAGGACGCGTATACGAATAACCGGGCTTTCCCGGCAGCCCGTAGTCGATGGAGAAATCCGCGAGCGCCTCATTGCGTTTGAGCTGCGTCGTCGAGTTGCCCTGGGCGTTATTCGCGGTGCCGCTGAAGCCGAGTTGCAGGCGGCTGTAATAGGCTGGATCGCGGCTCGCGAAAATCGCGTCCAATCGGTCGCGATAAACGAGGCGATTGAAGCCGGTCGACGGAGAAATCGCCGCCGCGCCGAGCTCGCGCCATAAGGGGGGCACGTCGCCTCCGTGCTCGATCATCAGGCTGGACAAGCGGAAAAGCGCCTCACCCAGGAAGCTCCCGCCTATGCCGGTATTGATCTGATCATTTCTGGAGGGCGGCACGCGTTCCCCGGCGATTTCCCACAATGCGCTGCCCGCAAAGGTGTACGCGAGCGCCTCCCAGTAGTTGAGTCCCGCAGACCTTGCGAAGCCGTGGTACATCGATCCCGCATACGGATGCCCCAACTGGTTGGTGCGGAACGGATCGTCATCGACGACCCAACTGCTGCGCAGGTTGCGGCTGACCGTCGACAGGTTGCTCTTGTAGTCGCCGCTGGCGTCGCGCCGGTTGGCCAGATTCAGCAGGGCCTCGAAGCCGACGATTTCGAGTGCCGGAATGGAATAGTTCTTGCGCGCCGCGGAGTCCGCCGAAAAATCGAGCTTCGGTTTGTCAGGATCGTTTGGCGCTGCTTCGCTCGCGAGCGTTGCCCAGGACTTCGGAGTGCCGGTGAAGGCAGGCTCTGCGCCGAATGCGGCAGACGCTGCCGTCAAGCCCAGCGTGAAGGCAGCCGCGAGCAGTGTTGTCCGGCACAGCGAGGCGTACTGAAAAGCGCCCGCTCCGGCTGCTGGAATCGAATCAGGGAGTCGCACATCGTAATTTTACTTGAATCGGGAAAAAGAACAATGCTCGCTAGCGCACATTGGCCCGGCCCTTTTTCGACTCCGGGCGGGAAGATCAACAACCCGACGCTCTGAGCGGCCCGGCTATTTGGAGCGGGATTTCGGTCCGGTACGCGATTCGAGCAAGAAGGGGCGTGTTCGCATTTGTTTCTGACACGCAGCCACTGCCAACGCCCGCCTTGAGCGGTCGTTGGCATTTGACGATGCCGGACACCAGCACCTTCGTTTCGAGCCCGACGCGCACGGTGGAGTCAGACGCCTGGCTTGGTTCGGGAGCATCGTTCGCGCCGCGTAGCAGCAATCTATGCCTCGGATAGCGACGGCAGCTTCAGCGCATCGAGCTTGGCCAATGCCTCGGTCAGCCGTCGCGCAGCAGCGACCGGCTCCCCGGAAAAGACTTGACGTAATGTCGTCTATAAACGACAATGAAACATGAATGCCGTTCTCGCGGTCTATCACTATCAGACTCGGGATAAGCGCATTCCGTATCAGGAGTGGCTGGACACCATCAGAGACCCCATCGCCTTTGCGGCAGTCCAGTTGCGGGTCGATCGGCTGGAGCGGGGATTATTCGGGGATTGCGAGCCCGTTGGTGACGGTGTGTGGGAATTGCGCATCGACACAGGGGCGGGTTACCGGGTGTACTACGGACGCTCCAAGAAGCAAGCCGTGCTGCTCTTATGTGGCGGCGACAAGCGAACACCAGAAAGCGGACATAAAGCGAGCCAAGGAGTACTGGAAAGATCATGAAGAAAGAAAACGTGCCGGCGGCCGTACCCGCTAAAGACTACCTGCTGAATCGGCTGCAAGATCCGGCGACGGCCGCGGCATATCTGAACGCAGCGGTAGAGGAAGATGATCCGGGAGCGTTTCTTCAGGCCCTGCGCAACGTCACGGAAGCGCGTGGCGGGGTGGCCAGGATCGCCGATCTTACGGGGCTGAACCGGCAGCAGCTCTACCGCACGCTTTCGGAAAATGGCAATCCTGAGCTGCGAAGCCTGAGCAAGATACTCGGCGTGTCGGGTTTGCGATTCGCTGTCGTCGCCAAGAACAACAAACGCGCGGCGCCCAAGAGCAGGAAGCTTACGCAAAAACGCGTTCGGCTCTCGCCGGGCGCAAAGCTGGCAAAAGCCGCATAGCGCTGCAGCGTCCCCGCTGCGGCACGCGGACCCGGCCGGCCTTCCCCGGGCACGGTAGAATCCAGGCATGCACGACAAGCTGATCGCGGTCGAAGCCGACATCACCACTTTGGCGGTGGATGCCATCGTCAACGCCGCCAACAACTCGCTCCTGGGCGGCGGCGGCGTGGACGGCGCGATCCACCGCGCCGCCGGACCCGAACTGCTCGCCGAGTGCCGCACGCTGGGGGGCTGCGCCACCGGGCGCGCCAAGATCACGCGCGGCTACCGCCTCCCGGCCAAATACGTCATTCACACCGTCGGACCGGTATGGCAGGGCGGCTCCCAGGGCGAGCCCGAACTGCTCGCCTCCTGCTACCGCGAGAGCCTGGCTCTGGCGCTCGCGCACGGCGCGAGCCGCATCGCCTTCCCTGCGATCAGCTGCGGCGTCTACGGCTACCCGCCGCAGCAGGCGACGCGCATTGCGGTGCGCGAGTGCGCGCAGTTCGCCGCGGCTGAGCCGAAAATCGCGCAGATCGTGTTCGCCTGCTTCGGCGCCGAGATGCTGGCGCTGTACCGGGCGGAACTCGCGAGGCCGTAACATGGCGGTCACCGTGCCCGTCATCGATCCCAGACCCTCGCCGCTGGCGCGTTACCTGCTGCTCGCTTATGTGCTGCTGGTCATTTACGCCAGCCTGCACCCCTTCTCCGGCTGGCGCGATCAGGGCGTAAGCGCATTCGCCTATCTCGGCGGTGCCTTGCCGCGCTACATCACCGCCTTCGATCTGGTGACCAATTTC
>DAIRFM010000001.1:15033-21134 GCA_036795025.1 Burkholderiales bacterium
TGGCTGTTCACCCAGCTCAACCCGGAGACCCTGCTGTTCGGCAACGGCGATCTGCGCGACCTGCTCGAGCCTCCGCCGGCCGCCCTGCATCCGGCCGAAGTGTTCATCCAGATGGAAGCCGCGGTCGCCGCCTGCAACCTGATCGCGATCGGCCTGTTCCTGTCCTGTCTGACGCAAAACGACCGACCGCTGCGGCGCCTGTTGCTGGCGCTGCTGACGGGGGCGCTGGCGCTGAAGACACTCGCGGTAGGCGTATTGCTGAAGGCACAGAACGTGTTCGCCTGGCTCACGCCGGGCGCGCTCGTCGGCCTGGCTTGCGGCGCGGGAGTCCTGATGCTGGCGGTGGCGCTGCCGCGCGCCGCGCGCCTGGCGCTAGCGGGCTTGCTGCTGATGGCCGCAACCGTGCTGGTCAACCTGGCACCGGAGAACCCTTATCTCGCCAACGCTCTGCAGCAATGGCCGCAAGGCTACTTTCTCAACTTCAACGGCGTGACGCACCTGGTGTCGCTCGCGTGGCCGTTCGCCGCGCTGTTTTATCTGATGCTGCTCGCGCCGCGCCTGGCCGAGGCACCGCCGGGCAGCCGCAACACGCTATAATCCAGCGTTCGTTGGACCTGACAATGCCGGCAGGCGGCACGCCGCTCAAGCGCCGCCTCTACAATTAAATCCTGCATGAGCTATTACACCCACCACGTTTTCTTCTGCTGCAACCAGCGCGATGGCGGCCGGGTCTGCTGCAACGACAAGGGCGCGAGCGCGCTGCGCGACTATGCCAAGCAGCGCGTGAAGGAACTCGGGCTCGCCGGGAAAGGCAAGGTGCGCATCAACCAGGCGGGTTGCCTCGACCGCTGCGAGGAAGGTCCCTGCATCGTGGTGTACCCGGAAGAAGTCTGGTACACCTATGTCGATGAGCACGATATCGACGAGATCATCGAGGAGCACCTGCAGCATGGGCGCGTGGTCGAGCGCCTGAAGATATGACGCGGGCGCCGATCGAGCGCCTGCTGCTGGACGGCCCGGCGGGCAAGATCGAAACCGTGATCGACCTGCCCACGGCCGGCACCTGCCGCGGCAGGCTTCACGACGCCGCTCGCGGCGTGGCCCTGATCGCGCACCCGCACCCGCTGTTCGGCGGCAGCCTCGACAACAAGGTGGCGCAGACCCTGGCCAAGACCTTCGTCGAGCTGGGTTACGTCGCGCTGCGGCCCAATTTCCGCGGCGTCGGGGCGAGCGCGGGCGAGCACGACGAAGGGCGCGGCGAGGCCGACGACCTGCTGGCGATCCTGGATTACGCGCGCACGCGCTTTCACGCGGCGGCACCGGTGCTGGCAGGCTTCTCCTTCGGCGCCTACGTGCAGACCCTGGTGGCACGCCGCGTAACACCGGAGCGCATGGCGCTGGTGGGCGTGGCGGCGGGTTTCGTCAGCGGCGGGCGCAGCTACACTTCGGAACCGGTGCCGGCGGACAGCATCATCATCCACGGCGAGCTGGACGAGACCGTGCCGCTTGCCAACGTGCTCGCCTGGGCGCGGCCGCAGGAGCTGCCGGTGATCGTGGTGCCCGGCGCGGATCATTTTTTTCACCGGCGGCTGCATCTCATCAAGAACATCATCAAGGGCGCATGGCGGGGCTGAGAGCCCATTGCAAAATGCGGGGATACTTCCCCCATGCTCCACTGACTCAGGGGCCGTTCCGGTAATTCTGAAACGGCCCCTAAACAAGCGCAAGCTCGCGCGCCGGATGCTCACTGCGCCCGCGCTGCTTGCCAATGCTGCGGCCGGGTTCTATGCTGTGCTCGTCCGTCACGCAATTCGCACTGTTTGAGGTTTGCCCCGATGCTCTGGATCAAAGCGCTGCATATCGTATTCATGGTGATCTGGTTTGCCGGGCTGCTCTACCTGCCGCGGCTGTTCGTCTATCACGCCATGACCGAGGACAGCGCAGGCAGCGAGCGCTTCAAGATCATGGAGCGCAAGCTTTTCTACAGAATCATGACCCCAGGCGCGGTGTTCACCATCGTCTTCGGGGTGTGGCTGTGGCAGGCCTACGGCTTTGCCGGCGGCTGGCTGGACGCCAAGCTGGCCGTGGTCGCGGCTCTCGTGCTCTACCATCTTTACTGCGGCAAGCTGCTCGCCGATTTCAAGCACGACCGCAAAGCGAGAAGCCACGTCTGGTACCGCTGGTTCAACGAAGTGCCGGTGATTCTCCTCATTGCCGGCGTGATCCTGGCGGTGGTAAAGCCGTTCTAGCCATGGCCGTCACCGCGCAATCGATCCGTGCTGCAGCCACCGTGCTCGCGGACCAGGTGATCGACACGCCCTGCCTGTACTCGCGCACGCTGTCCGGGGTCACCGGCGCCGAGGTGTATCTCAAGTTCGAGAACCTGCAGTTCACCGCCTCCTTCAAGGAACGCGGCGCGCTGGTCAAGCTGCTTTCGCTTGCGCCGGAGGAGCGCGCGGCAGGCGTGCTCGCGGTATCCGCCGGCAACCACGCGCAGGGCGTGGCCTACCATGCCCGGCGCCTGGGCATCCGCGCCGTCATCGTCATGCCGCGCCACACGCCGCATGTGAAAGTGGAGCATACGCGCGCCTTCGGCGCCGAAGTGATCCTCGCCGGCGACAGCTTCGACGAGGCCAAGGCGCACGGTCTCGCGCTCGCCGCCGAGCGCAAGTTGAGCCTCGTCCATCCTTATGACGACGAGCGGGTGATCAGCGGTCAGGGCACGGTGGCGCTGGAGATGCTCGCGCGCGAGCCGCAGCTGGAGGTCATGGTCGTACCCGTGGGCGGGGGTGGCCTGATCGCCGGCATGGCGGTCGCAGCCAAGGCCGTCAAGCCCGGCATCGAGCTCTACGGCGTCGAGAGCGAGAACTTTCCGTCGATGTATTGCGCGCTGCGCGGAGAGGCGGCCCGTTTCGCCACCAACACCATTGCCGAGGGCATTGCCGTACGGGAGCCGGGCGCGCTCACCCTGCCGATCGTGCGCGAACTCACGCGCGGCATCCTGCTGGTCGGCGAGGGCGAGATCGAGCACGCCATCGTGCTGCTGCTGGAAATCGAGAAGACGGTGGTCGAGGGCGCGGGCGCGGCCGGCTTGGCCGCCCTGCTCGCCCATCCGGAGCGCTTTCGCGGCAGACGCGTGGGGATCGTGCTCTCCGGCGGCAACATCGATCCGCTGATGCTGTCGGTCATCATCGAGCGCGGCATGGTGCGCGCCGGCCGGCTCGCCCGGCTTACGGTCGAGCTGCGCGACCTGCCCGGAGCGCTCGCCACGGTCACCGCCTGCCTCGCCGACGCCAATGCCAATATCGAGGAAGTGCACCATCAGCGCGCCTTCACCAACCTGCCGCTGCAGACCGCCGAAGTCGATTTCGTGCTGCAGACCCGCGGCCGCGAGCACGTCGAGGAGATCATCCGGGCGCTGCGCGCCGCCGGCTTCGCCGCCCGGATCCATGGTGCATGAGCGCGCCGTTTAGAATCACCAACTCACCCGGAGTTCAACCATGAAACCAGCCCTGATCATCATCGACATCCAGAACGACTACTTCCCCGGCGGCAGGATGGAGCTGGAGGGCAGCCCCGAGGCGAGCCTGCAGGCGGCGAAACTGCTCGAGGGCTTCCGCACCAAGGGGTTGCCGCTGGTGCATATCCAGCACGTCTCCAACCGGCCCGGCGCAAGCTTTTTCCTGCCCGATACCGAGGGCCTGAACATCCATGCCAACGTGGCGCCGCGCGCCGGGGAAACCGTGCTGCAGAAGCATTTCCCCAACAGCTTCCGCGGCACGCCGCTGCTGGAGCATCTGCGCGCTCTGGGGGTCGACCATCTGGTCATCGCCGGCATGATGACCCATATGTGCGTGGATGCGACCACGCGCGCCGCTTTCGATCTGGGTTTTTCCTGCAGCCTGGCGCACGATGCCTGCGCCACCCGCGCACTCGTCTTCGGCGACGAACGCGTGCCTGCGGCGCAAGTGCATGCGGCTTTCGTGGCGGCGCTCGCCGGCCTCTACGCCAAGGTGCAGAGCGCCGCGGCGGTCGCGGCGGAGATTGCGTCCTAGGTTTTCCTGCGCGTGCTTGTGCCGAGCAGCTCCGCCGGCTGCGCAAAACGCTCGGCAGCAGTCAGTTCCCGCGGCGCCGGCTGGCAGAAAAACAGCCACAGCATGGCGCCGTTGCCCAGAATGAACATGACCTCGACCCAGAGCATGGCGGCGACAATCACGCGCATGGAGTTGTCCCCAAACACGAAATAGAAGCCGTCGAACGAAGGCAGCAGCGCCTTGGACGCCGTGTAATGATCCTGGAACGGCGGGAACAGCAGCGCCAACAGCAGATTCAAGGCCACCCCCAGGAGCACCAGGTTCTGCCGATCCAGCCGGCGTCGCAAACGCGCCCGGTCGCGCAACAGCACCCAGGCGATCGTAGCGTTGATCAGCACCGTGAATATCTCGATAGAAAGGAAATCATTGTTGACCACGCGGTTGGGATGGTCGCCGAACGCGAACAGGAAGCCGTCGAAGTTGGGCACGTTGTTATGCGTGTAGCTGAGGTAGTCGTACGGCGGGAACAGCAGCATCAGCAGCAAATTGAGTGCGGCGACGAGCGCCGTGACGGCCTGGTATTTGTTCATCGGCTTTTTCTCACTGGCAATAGCTCCCTATAGTAGCCGGTCTTACACCCCTCGCCCCGGGAGGCCGTCACCCACTCAAACCCGGGGCGTTGCCGGCGCGTCCTGCGATGTTGTGCATTCGCTCACCTTGTTTTATGTTACTTTTGCGTTCAGCCTTCGATCGATCATCCTCGATTTCCCATGAGCCTGCAAACCAACGCCAAGCTGTTCGCATCCTGCCCGCGCGGCCTGGAAAACCCGCTCGCCGCCGAGCTCGCCGGACTCGGAGCGAGCGGGGTGCAGAGCGTCGCCGGCGGCGTCGCCTTCGAGGGCGACACTCGTGTCATCTACCGCGCCAACCTGGAAAGCCGCATCGCCACGCGCGTGCTGCTGCGCCTGTTCACCCTGCCTTACCGCAGCGAAGAGGACATCTACCGCGCCAGCTATGAGCTCGACTGGCCGCAGCGGTTCGAAGTCGGGCGCAGCATCCGCGTCTACCTTACCGCGCAGCGCTGCCCGCTGAAAAGCCTGGACTTCCTCACGCTGCGCATCAAGGATGCGGTGTGCGACCGCTTCAGGAGCGCCGTCGGCAGCCGCCCCAACGTCGACACGCGCGCGCCCGAGGTGCGCATCCACGCCTTCCTCGATGCCACGCAGTTCACGCTCTACCTCGACACTTCGGGCGAACCGCTGTTCAAGCGCGGTGCGCGCGCGGCCACGGGCGAAGCTCCGCTCAAGGAAAATCTCGCCGCCGGCATACTCAAGCTGACCGGATGGCAACCGGGAACGGCGCTGCTCGATCCCATGTGCGGCGGCGGCACTTTTCTCGTCGAAGCGGCGCAAATCGCGCTCGATATCGCGCCGGGCAGCGAGCGCAGCTTCGGCTTCGAAAGGCTGAAAAATTTCGACGCGGCGCTGTGGCGCGAGCTGCGCTCCGAGGCTGGGGCGCGGCGCAAGCCGCTCGTGCCCCTGCCGATCTACGGCAGCGACCTCTACGGCGACACGCTCAAACTTGCGCACGCGAACCTGCGCGCGGCCGGCGTCGCGCAGGCGGTGCAACTGAAACAGGCGAATGCGCTGGAGATTTCCGCGCCGGCCGAGACCGGTGTGCTGGTCACCAACCCGCCCTACGGCGAGCGCATGGGCGAGCAGCAGGAACTGGCCGCGTTCTACCCCAAATTCGGCGACGCGCTGAAGCAGAAATTCGCCGGCTGGAACTGCTACATTCTCAGCGCTGACATGAATCTGCCCAAGCTGATCAAGCTGCAGGTTTCCAAGCGCACGCCGCTGTTCAACGGCGCGCTGGAGTGCCGCTTGTTCGAGTACAGGATCGTGGCGGGCAGCATGCGCGGTCCCAAGCCCGTCCAGGGCAGCGACGCCGCCGCGCAGTCAGGCGAGGAGCGCTAGCTGCGCTGACGCTGCCACGGTCCGCGGCGGGCTGGAACCGCCTAGCCGGCCGCGCGCTTGCGTGGCTTGACCGTCTTGGCGGCGGTCTTGG
>DAIRFM010000001.1:21234-24274 GCA_036795025.1 Burkholderiales bacterium
TTGGCCGCTCGCGGCGCGAACTCGAAGCCGACCTTGCCATCCGCGCCGCGCACCAGGAAGGCCGAGAACGGCCGCCCCTTCTTGGAGATGAAGCGGTGCAGCAGATCGGTCCTGCCGGTGGCGAGGAGCTTCTGCATCTGCTCGCGCTCGATCGGCCGCTGCAGGATGATGCGGCCGGAGCGGAAGTCGCAGCTCTTTTCCGGGCCCAGGCTTTTCTCGCACACATAGGCCATCGGCTGCTCGAATACCCGCGCTGCGCACTTGGGGCACGGGCCGAGCGGCTCCAGGCCGGAGAAATCCGGGGCTTCGTCTGCGCCGTCGCCCGACTGCCCGAAATCGAATTCTGCCTTGAATTCGGGCGACAGCCGCACCACCGCGGCGAACGGCTTGCCCATGCGACTGCGAAAGCCCTGCAGCGGACCGATGCTGTGCTTGGCGATCAATTCCTCGATTTCCTCCGGCGCGAACTCGCGGCTGGAGACGACTTTCCAGATGTTGAAATCGCACGCCTGGCACTGGAACTTGCGATAGTTCTCCTGCACCGTGCCGCCGCATTTCGGGCACGGCGCCTTCAGCGTGAGGAATGCGGTATCGGGGATATCGCCGTTCTTGATCGCGGAAACCAGCTCGCGCGTGGCCCCGACGATATGGTCCATGAACTCGGCGCGACCGAGCTCGCCGTGCTCCATCTGCTTCAGCTTGAATTCCCAATCGCCCGTGAGCTCCGGCGACGTGAGCTCGGTGATGCCGAAATGGCGCAGCGCGAACATGAGCGAGAACGCCTTGGGCGTGGGCACGAGTTCGCGCCCGTTGCGGTGCACGTAGTCCTCGAAAATAAGGCCCTCGATCACGGCGGCGCGGGTGGCCGGCGTGCCCAGGCCCTTCGCGCCCATCGCCGCGCGCAATTCCTCGTCCTCGACCAGTTTGCCCGCGCCCTCCATGGCCGAGAGCAGCGTCGCCTCGGTGTAGCGCGCCGGCGGCTTGGTCTGGTTGGCCTTGACCTCGACCGCAGTCGTCTTGACTTTCTCGCCGTCCTCGATCGCGACCATCAGGGCGTCGTCTTTTTCCGTGTCGCGGCCGTAGATCGCGAGCCAACCCGGCTTCACCATCACCCGGCCCTCGCTCCTGAACGGCTCGCCCTCGACGCGGGTGATGCGCGTGGTAACGAGGAACTCGGCCACGGGGAAGAACACCGCGAGAAAGCGTTTCACCACCATGTCGTAGAGCTTGGCCTCGGCATCGGACAGATTGCCCGGCGCCTGCAGCGTAGGGATGATGGCAAAGTGGTCGGAAATTTTGGTATTGTCGAAAATGCGCTTGCTCGGCTTGACCCAGCCTTCCTTCAGCACCTGGCGCGCGAATGGCGCATAAGCCGCGACGCCCTCGCTCTTGTCCTTGCCCTTGGCTTTGCCGGCCAGCATTTCCATGGTGGATTTGACCGTCGGCAGATAGTCTTCCGGCAGCGCGCGCGCATCGGTGCGCGGGTAAGTCAGCACCTTGTGCTTTTCGTACAGCGCCTGCGCCAGCGACAGCGTGGTGCGGGCGGAGAAACCGAAGCGTCCGTTGGCTTCGCGCTGCAGGCTGGTCAGATCGAACAGCAGCGGCGAAATCTGGGTAGTGGGCTTGGCTTCCTCGGTGGCGAGGCCGGGCTTGCCCTCGCATTTCTTGCGCAAGGCCTCGGCGCGCGCCGCGTCCCACAGGCGTTCGGGCTTGGCTTCCGCGTCCTCGTCCTTCGCCGCCTTCGCGAACTTCTCGTCGAACCAGCGCCCGTTGTATGCGCCGGCGGCGGCGGCGAAGCTGGCATGCACTTCCCAGTAGTCGCGCGACTGGAACTTGCGGATGCGGTCCTCGCGCTCGACCAGGATGGCCAGCGTCGGCGTCTGCACCCGGCCCACGGTGGTCTTGTAGAAGCCGCCCTCCTTGGAATTGAACGCGGTCATGGCGCGCGTGCCGTTGATGCCCACCAGCCAGTCGGACTCGGAACGGCACACGGCAGCATCGGCCAGCGGCAGCATTGACTTGTCGGTGCGCAGGCCTTCAAAACCCTCGCGGATCGCGCCCTGGGTCATCGATTGCAGCCACAGCCGCTGGATCGGCTTCTTGTTGCCGGCGTGCTGCATGATGTAGCGGAAGATCAGTTCGCCTTCGCGCCCCGCGTCGCAGGCGTTGATGACGCCGGTGACGTCCTTTCGCTTGAGCAGCGTCAGCAGCAGCTTGAGCCGGTCCTCGGTTCGCTCGATCGGCTTCAGGCCGAAGTGCGGCGGGATCACCGGCAGGTTCGCGAACGACCACTTGCCGCGCTTGACCTCGACGCCTTCCGGGGCGACGAGTTCGAGCAAATGGCCGATCGCCGACGACAGCACATGCTCCTCGCTCTCGAAGTAATCGCCGTGTCGGGTGAAGCCGCCCAATGCGCGCGCAATGTCGGTGGCGACAGAGGGCTTCTCAGCAATGATGAGTTTCTTGGCCATAAGGTTCCGTCAGCGCGCGAGCGCGCGCTCGTAAATTCGGTCGCGCGCAATGTCGTTGGCGACGGAAGGCTTCTCAGCAATGATGAGTTTCTTCGCCATAGGATTGCCTCAGCGCGCTGGCGCGTGCTCGTAAATTCGGTCGCGCACGATGTCGTTCGCAACTGAGGGTTTTTCGGCGATGATCAGTTTTTTGGTCATAGTGTGTTCGGACTTGCGCGTGCGGGCTCAATCAATAATTGGTCTGCACCCCGCAGCAAGCCGCAGCATGATAAGTGCAAACGGGATGGCGAAGCAAGAAGACGCGGCGATGCGCCGTGACAAACTTCCGCGAAACAGGGACTTAATTGGCTGTAACAGCCCTAGTGCATGAGCAATTGCGCGCGATCGGAGAGCAATTCTTCCAGGATGAGCGAATCGATCGAATGCTGCTGGCTCCACAGAACCATCAGCACGATCACCTTCAATTTCTCGATGCTGACACTGTCTTCCGACAACGCCATGGCACGCTCGATGATGATCTCGCGCAACAGCGGCGTCAGCACTTTCGCGCCCTCGAGGAAGGCGAGGAA
>DAIRFM010000226.1:0-1903 GCA_036795025.1 Burkholderiales bacterium
TGGTATTTCACCCCCTATTACTCGATCCTGCGCGGGGTGCCGCCGCTGTTCAATTCGCAGTTCCCCGGAGTGGTGGCGATGGGCGTGTCGGTGATGGTGCTTTTCGTACTGCCGTGGCTGGATCGGAGCGCGGTGAAGTCGATCCGCTACCGCGGTACGTACTTCAAAGTTGCGCTTACTGCTTTCGTTATCGTCTTTCTCGTTCTCGGTTACCTGGGTACGGAGCCTATAACGGTGTGGGGACAGTTCGGCTCCTGGCTTGGCAATGCCGACCGCGCCACGGTGGTGGCGCGCATCTGCACGGTGATCTACTTCCTGTTCTTTATCCTGATGCCCTGGTACACCAGTATCGATAAGAACAAACCCGAACCGGAAAGGGTGACGCACTAATATGAACAAGCTCATCGCTATCCTGTTTTTAGCGCCTGCGGTCCTGTTTGTATCGCCTGCGGCCTTGCTCGGATCGCGTGCGGCGATGGCCTCGGAGGGAGGCGTCAGGCTGGACACGGCGCCGATCAACCAGACCGACGTCGTCAGCCTGCAAAGCGGCGCGCGCACCTTCGCCAATTACTGCCTCAACTGCCACAGCGCCTCGCTCATGCGCTGGAACCGGCTGATGGAACTGGGCCTGACCGAAGCGCAGATCAAGGACAACCTCATGTTCAGCGGCGACAAGGTGGGCGAACTGATGAACGTGGCCATGAGCAGGAAGGACGCCAGGCAATGGTTCGGCGCCGCCCCGCCCGACCTGTCGGTGATCGCGCGCGCGCGCGGCGCCGATTGGCTCTACAGCTATCTGCGCGGTTTCTACAGGGATCCGGCGCGGCCCACCGGCTGGAACAACACTGTGTACGAGAACGTCGGCATGGCGAATACATTGTGGCAACTGCAGGGCGAGCGCGTGCGCGTCGAGCAAGCGGTGAAAGGCGACGACGCCAAGGGCGGCGAGGGTGGCCACGGCGGCGCGATCAAGGCGGTCAAGTACGAAATGGTGAGACCGGGCAGCCTCACCCCGGTGCAGTTCGACGAGACCGTGCGCGATCTGGTGAACTTTCTCGTCTACATGGGCGAGCCGGCGGCCACCAGCCGCAAGCAGATCGGCATTTTTGTGCTGCTGTTCCTGCTCGCGATGTGGCCGCTGGCCTATCTCCTGAAAAGGGAATTCTGGAAGGATGTGCACTAAACCGGAAATGGGCGATGCGCGGCGGGCTATGGGTCTGGTGAGGGCTCGGCGCCTCTGACCCATTCCCCGTTACCCGGCCCCGTTTCCTATCACTCATCACCTGGATCAAAACTTATCATGATGAACCTTTATTCCGGCACTACCTGTCCCTTTTCCCAGCGCTGCCGCATCGTGCTCTACGAGAAGGGCATGGACTTTCAGATCATCGACGTCGACATGTACAATAAGCCGGAAGACATCGCGGTGATGAATCCGTATAACCGCCTGCCGGTGCTGGTCGAGCGCGACCTGATCCTGTACGAGTCGAACATCATCAACGAATACATCGACGAGCGCTTCCCGCACCCGCAGCTGATGCCGCCCGACCCGGTGATGCGCGCGCGCGCGCGGCTGCTGCTGTTCAATTTCGAGGTGGAGCTGTTCAGCCGCATCGAGATCCTCGAGAAAGGTAACGCCAAGCAGCAGGAAAAGGCGCGCTCGCACGTGGCCGACCGGCTGACCGAGCTTGCGCCGATTTTCGTCAAGCAGAAGTACATGCTGGGCGATGAATTCTCCATGCTCGACGTGGCGATCGCGCCGCTCCTGTGGCGCCTGGACCACTACGGCATCTCCCTCGGCAAGCCGGCCGCGCCGCTGATGAAATACGCCGAGCGCCTGTTCTCGCGCCCGGCCTTCATCGAGGCGCTGACGCCTTCGGAAAAAGTGATGCGCAAGTGATTT
>DAIRFM010000226.1:2003-4059 GCA_036795025.1 Burkholderiales bacterium
TACGACTGGTGCGTGGACAGCGGCTACACGCCCTATCTCTCGGTAACGGTGGATTCGGTCACGCGCGTGCCGATGGAGTATGTCAAGGACGGCCAGATCGTGCTCAACATCGGCCCGGTCGCGGTGGAGCGCTTCAAGATCGGCAACGAACTGATCGAGTTCTCTGCCCGCTTCAACGGCGCGGGGCGCGAAATCTCGATTCCGATCGGGGCGGTGTCCGCAATCTATGCGCGCGAGAACGGCCAGGGCCTGTCGTTCGAGGTCACCGCGGCGGATGCGCCGGCGTCGGCCCGGATCGCCGAGACCGACGAGAGCGATGAAACCCGCCCCGAGCCGCCGCGCCCCTCGGGCAAACCTTCGCTGCGACGCGTGAAGTAACTTAGACGCTGTTTCAGAATGACCGAACAGCGCCCGAATTAGGGGGTATGACGGGAGGTATCCCCTCATTGCAATAGGTTCTTATCGCGCTCTGCCGCGAGACGCCGGCAGGGACATCTGTCTATGATCTCCCGCGTATAATACGTTGCGCATGCCGGGTTAGCTCAGTTGGTAGAGCAGCGCATTTGTAATGCGACGGTCGAGGGTTCGAATCCTTTACCCGGCACCATCTTCCGGCAGGGGTAGCGATCGCGGTGAACTTGCGCTACGCGGCGATAGGGTATTACGCCGCGGCGAGCTGTTGCCAGGCAAGCCCGGGCGGGAACTGCGACCGCGGTTTCCTTGCGCGCTTGCCGTTGCCGGCACCGCTTTCGGGCGAAACCGATCCGAGGTGCGGCGCGATGCTGGCCGCGATGCCCGCAGCCGGATCGATCACGGCGCGCAATGCGTCGGCGTCGACGATATCGATGCTTCTCTGATGCACCTGGATGATGCCGGAGGTATTCAGTGCCGAAAGCGCGCGGCTCACCGTTTCGAGTTTCAGCCCGAGGTAGCTGCCGATCTCCTGGCGCGTCATGCGCAGATTGAAGGAGCATCGGGAATACCCCAATGCGCCGAGACGGGCCGACAGAGTGAGCAGGAATGCCGCCACCCGGCCTTCCGCGCCGAGCGTGCCCAGGGTCCAGGCCATGTTCTGCGCGCGCACCAGTTCGCGGCTCAGTACGCGATACAGCAGGGCTTCCAGTCTGGGGCATTCGCATACCAGCCGCGCCAGACTGGTGAGCGGAACGATCACCACTTCGCTGGTATCGAGAGAGATGGCGGTGGAGCTGTAGTGGCCGCTGTCGATGCCGTCGGCCCCCATCAGGTCTCCGCATATGGGGAATCCCAATACCTGTTCGCTGCCCGAAAAGTCGGTGTAGACGGTCTTGAAGCAGCCGGAGCGGACGACGTAGAGGGAATGGAATTTGTCGCCGGCGCGCACCAGCGACTCGCCTTCGCGCACCCGGCGCAGGGCGAATGCGGTCCGCGCGAGCCAGGCTTCGTCCGGGCATTCGATGTGCAGCAAGCGGATAAGGTCGCGCACGGACACATTGGCGCCTTCGTGCTCCTGCGCGGGTATCGTGCCCCTGTCTATGGTGCCAAAATCGAGTGCATCATAGTATGACATTGCGGCGGTCATGTTCTGCTCCATTATTTTGATGTGCGAGTTAGCATTTATCTAGTGGCAAGGGGCGGCGCCATCGGGGTGGGCAGTCCACCCCTGAACAATTTTCCGGATGCGCGGGAAATCCAAGGATTTGTCTAGAAAAAATTCCGCGCCTGCGTCCATGCAGGCGCGGCGGTGCTGATCGGTTGCGTAATTGGTGAGCACCGCGACGTGCAGTGCAGGCGACGCAGGATGCACGGCCCTGAGCACTTCGAGACCGCTTCCGTCCTCCAACTGCAGGTCCAGAATCACCGCGCCCGGATGGGTGGCGCGAATGCCGTCGATGGCTGCTCCGACCGTGCCCGCCTCTCCGATCAGTTCGGCGCCTTCGACCCCACGGATGGTCGCTGCCAGGCGCGCGCGGATGGCCAGAGAATCTTCAACCAGGAATACCATCAGTGGTGCCTCTTGCTGGGCCGATTCCATGCCTGTCGCCATTTGTTTGCGTTGTGCCGAGTATGGAACAGC
>DAIRFM010000025.1:0-10984 GCA_036795025.1 Burkholderiales bacterium
GAGAAAATTGCCAGCATGCGCTTGCCGTTGCCGCGCACGGTCTTGACGGCGGCATCCAGCGGCAGGTTTTCCCACTTGATGGCGGACAAATCCCGCAGCCGCTTCTCGGTCAGGTTCTGCATGCTCTTGCCGTCGATGATGTTGCCGCTGAAAATGTAATTCATCTTCTCGTCGGTGTAGAGAATCTCGTTGTCCAGGCGCACTTCGTACAGCCCAAGGTACGGGGTCTTCGCGACCGCATCGACCTTGACCCCGCCCAGCCGGCCTTCGAGGGTGCGTTTGATGATGGCCTCGCTGGTGAGCTTGCCCGCGGGTTCGGCGGCCTGCGCCAGCGCCAGCACCGGGGCGAGGAGGACGAGGACGAATATGCGTTTCAACATGATTTTCCTTTAATTGCGGCTTCAGCCCAGGGCGCGGCGGATAAGCAGGTTCTTTACGACCGGCAAGGCATTGGTTAAGTTCAATCCGGCATTGCGCAATTTCGCCGCGACGCCGCCGGGTGCGGCGAACAACTGCTGCAGCCCGTCGGTCACCCAGGCAAGCGCGAGTATATCTTCGGCACGGGCGCGCTCATAGCGCCGCAGCAGGCGAATTTCACCCGGATCGCGAAATAATTCACGCTGCAGCAGCACCCGGGCCAGAGCCCCGGCATCGCCAAAGCCGAGATTGACGCCCTGTCCCGCCAGAGGATGCAGCACGTGGCCGGCGTCGCCGATCAGGGCGATGCGCGGCGCGGCAAGACGCGCCGCGCGCAGCCGCGCAAGCGGGAACTGCATCGCCGGAGACAGCAAGTCGAGCTTCCCCAGCGCATCCTTGCCGGCCTCTGCCACCCGGGCGCAAAGCGCATCGGCAGGCAGCGCGAGAAGCTCGGCGGCGTGCGCATCGGGCGTAGACCATACAATGGACATGCGCTGCCCCGGCAGCGGCAGGTAAGCGAGCACGCCGTCGTCGCGGAACCACTGGTAGGCGGTGTTGTGGTGCGCTCTGGCGCAACTGAAATTCGCCACCACGCCCATCTGAGCGTAGGCCTTCTGCTCGACCGCGATCCCCGCAGCCTGGCGCGCCCAGGAATGCATGCCGTCGGCGGCGACCACCAGCCTGGCGCGCAGGGTTCTGCCGCTGGCCAGGGTGAGTTCCGCCGCGTCATCGCGCAGTTGCAGGGTTTCGCAGCGGTCGGGACAGACGAGTTCGAGGTTGTGCTGGTGCTCCAGCCCCTGCCACAGCATGGATTGCAACTGGCGGTTCTCGACGATCCACGCGAGTTCGGGGACACCCGATTCGTAGGCGGAAAATTGTAACAGCGCATCCGCGCGATCGCCGTGGACCAGCATTTCGTGCACGGCGCAAATGCGCGCGCGATCAAGCCGTTTCCATACGCCCAGGCCGTCCAGGAACGCGGCGCTCCCCGGACTGATGGCATAGACGCGGCTGTCCCAAGTATCGCCGGCGGCAACCGGCGTTTGCGCTTCTACCAGAGCCAGCTTGAGCCCGGCGCCGCGCAGCGCCATGGCGAAGCTTGCGCCCACCAGACCCGCGCCGACGATGACGATATCGAAGTCCATGGGGGGATTTTAAACGCAAAGGCCGCAAAGAAACGCAAACACCGCAAAGATGAAACTCATGGCCTGGCGGCGCCACGCTGTCCAAGGCAGGCAGCGCGAGCGCGCCGGCAGAAATGTTTCCTTCCTGGATTCAGTCGCATAGCGCGCGAGCTCGCTTGACAGGCCCGGTGCGGCGCGAGGATAATCCGCGCCTTCGCCTGGCGAATTAGCTCAGCCGGTTAGAGCGACGGAATCATAATCCGCAGGTCCCGTGTTCGAATCACGGATTCGCCACCAAACAATCTATGGCTTGCGCAAGCGAAGGCCATTTTCCTGGGTGCCGGGGGTTAGGCCGGAGTTAAATTCGATTCCGGCTTCGTTCCGAGATCCCCCTCTTGGCCGGTCTTGCCGCCCAACACGCCAAGCGCTTTCTGCTTGCCGTTTCCCGCGATCGAACAACAAAAAAGGCGACAGTCGATGTCGCCCTTCTTGCTGTGGCCTTGCGGAACTATTTCTTATGGCATTTCACGCAATCGGCCGGCGCCTTGACGCTGAACGCCTTCTTGCCGTCATGGCAAGCACCGCAGAACTTGCCTTCGTTCATGGCAGCCATGGTTAGCTTGTCGGTACCCTTTTTCATCGCAAACAGCTTGGGCGTCGTATGGCAATCCGGGCATTTCAACCCTTTGTCCGCGTGCACCTTGGCATCAAATGTCACTTTGCCCATGGGCCCTCCGGTGAACTCCATTTTCCCTGCCGGAATCGCCAAGGCGTTCCCGATCGACAGCATCAGCGCTACAAATACAGCCAATATCCCCGCGAGCTTCATTTTCTTATTCCCTTTCGTGGTTAAAAATCATAAAGCACCCCGCATTGACGCTGCAACACACTATCAACCGGGATGCGCACCAATACCCATTACTATATTGTGGTCTTTCTATTGCGCGATGTCCACCGCGTCAGCGCCGGGCGCGCGCGGCGCTCGCTCATGGCTCGGCGCGGGGGCATCGTTTATAATCCCTGGTCTCGAATCACCGGTCTGGTGTGGTCCCATGCGAAGAAAGCTGCTTGCCTTGCTGATCTGCGCCCTTGCCCTGCCGCTGGCCGCCATGGCGCAGGTGCGACAGATTCCGGATGGCGCCAAGCGCGGCAACATCGTCCACCTTCAGGACACCATCGTCGAAATCGACGGTCAGCAGATGCGCCTGTCCGCCGGCGCGCAGATCCGCAGCCGGGACAACCTGATCATCGTGCCGATGAGCCTGCCGCCCGGCGCGCTGGTGAAATACACGCTCGACGGCACGGGCCAGATACACCGCGTCTGGGTGCTTACCGCCGAAGAAGCCGCCGCACCCGACAAAAAGCCAGAGTGACTATGGCGCAGAAGCTCTACATCAAGACTTTCGGCTGCCAGATGAACGAGTACGACTCGGCCAAGATGGCCGACGTGCTCGCCGCTGCCGAGGGCATGGAAGCCACTGCCGATCCGGCTGAGGCCGACGTCATCCTGTTCAACACCTGCTCGGTGCGCGAGAAAGCGCAGGAAAAAGTGTTCCACGACCTGGGCCGCGTGAAGCACTTGAAACGCCAGCGTCCCGGCCTGCTCATAGGCGTAGGCGGCTGTGTCGCGAGCCAGGAGGGCGCAGCCATCGTGGCGCGCGCGCCTTACGTCGATGTGGTATTCGGTCCGCAGACCCTGCACCGCCTGCCCGCCCTGATCGAGGCGCGCCGGCGCACGGGCAAGCCGCAAGTCGACATCTCCTTTCCCGAGATCGAGAAATTCGACCGGCTGCCGCCGGCGCGAGTGGCGGGGGTTTCGGCCTTTGTCTCCATCATGGAGGGCTGCAGCAAGTACTGCAGCTTCTGCGTCGTTCCCTACACCCGCGGCGAGGAAGTTTCACGCCCGTTCGAGGACGTGCTCACCGAAGTGGCGGAGTTGGCCCTCGCAGGCGTGAAGGAAGTCACCCTGCTCGGCCAGAACGTGAACGCGTATCGCGGGACAATCGGCGGCGACCGAAAGGATGGCTCACGCGACAGCGCCGATTTCGCGCTGTTGCTGGAATACGTCGCCGAAATTCCCGGCATCGAGCGCATCCGCTACACCACCTCGCATCCCAAGGAATTCACCCAGCGCCTGATCGACGCCTACGCTCGCACGCCTAAGCTGGCGGGCCACGTGCACCTGCCGCTGCAGTCGGGCTCGGACCGCGTGCTCGCGGCAATGAAGCGCGGCTACACAACGCTGGAATACAAGTCCATCATCCGCCGGCTGCGCGCCGCGCGCCCAGGCATCTCGATTTCATCGGACTTCATCGTCGGTTTCCCCGGCGAAACCGAGCGCGATTTCGAAGCGACCATGAAGCTCATCGCCGAAATCGGCTTCGACGATTCCTACTCCTTCCTCTACAGCCCGCGGCCGGGCACGCCGGCGGCGGAACTCGCCGACGACACCCCGCAGCAGGTAAAGCAGCAGCGCCTGGCGCGATTGCAGGCGTTGATCGAGCGGCAGGCGCGCTCGATCAACGAGGCCATGGTCGGCGGCGCCCAGCGCGTGCTGGTCGAGGGTGCGGCGAAAAAAAACCCAAGCGAGCTTTGCGGCCGCAACGACAGCAACCGCATGGTGAATTTCGCCGGGCCGCCGCAGCTCGTCGGCCGTTTGGTCGACGTCACCATCACCGCGGCGCTGTCGCACTCCCTACGCGGCGAAGTCCGCGTTCCACAATCGGTCGGCGAAGTCCGCGTTCCACCACCGGTCGGCGAAGTCCGCGTTCCACCACCGGCCGGCGAAGTCCGCGTTGCGCAATGAAACCCAAACCCGTAGAAGTCACGCTGTCCCCGGTCGACAATCAGCGGCTCGCCACTCTGTGCGGCGCATTCGACGAGAACCTGCGCCAGATCGAAATCGCGCTCGATATCACGATCTCGCGCCGCGGCGAGCGCTTCGTGCTGAAAGGGCATCCGCGGCAGACGGCGCGCGGAGTCGAAGTACTGGAGCGCTTCTACAACCAGGCCAAGCGCGGCCTCACCATCGACGACGTCCAGCTCGGCCTGGTGGAAGTCCGCCAGCCGAGCGCGAATGCGGAAACCCCGGCGCTGCTCACGCGCAAGCCCGACCTGCACGGCCGCACCCCGCGCCAGGTCGAGTACATGAAGAACATCCTCGAGCACGATATTACCTTCGGCATCGGCCCGGCCGGCACCGGCAAGACCTATCTGGCGGTGGCCTGCGCGGTGGACGCGCTGGAGCGCGACGCAGTGAAGCGCATCGTACTGGTGCGCCCGGCGGTGGAGGCGGGCGAGCGGCTGGGCTTTCTTCCCGGCGACCTGGCGGAGAAAGTCAATCCGTATCTGCGGCCGCTGCACGACGCGCTCTACGACCTGATGGGCTTCGACAAGGTGGGCAAAATGTTCGAGCACGGCGCGATCGAGATCGCCCCGCTCGCCTACATGCGCGGGCGCACCCTCAACCATTCCTTCATCATCCTCGACGAAGCGCAGAACACCACGCCGGAGCAGATGAAAATGTTCCTCACCCGCATCGGCTTCGGCAGCAAGGCGGTGGTCACCGGCGATGTCACCCAGATCGACCTGCCGCGCGGCAGCAAGAGCGGACTGATTGAGGCGCGCAGGATACTGGCCGACGTACGCGGTCTGGCTTTCACTCTGTTCCTGGCCGAGGACGTCGTGCGCCACCCGCTGGTGCAGCGCATCGTCAACGCGTATGAGCGCCAACAGAACGAAACCTGAGCGCGCCGCGGTCAAACTGGAACTGACGGTGCAAAAAGCGGTGAGCTCCCCCGGCCTGCCGACGAACACCGAACTGCGCCGCTGGCTGGCTGCCGCCCTCGAGCAGAGCGCGGCGATCACCGTGCGCTTCGTCGGCGCCGCCGAAGGCCGCAGGCTCAACCGCGAGTACCGCGACAAGGACTGTGCCACCAATGTGCTCAGCTTCGGCTACGGCAGCCCCGGGCGCGGCCAAGCCCTCGCGGGCGACATCGTGCTGTGCGCGCCGGTGGTGCGGCGCGAGGCGCGCGCGCAGGGCAAGACGCTGGCGGCGCATGTCGCGCACCTGACGGTGCACGGCGCGCTGCACCTGCAGGGACACGATCACCAGAAGCCGCGCGCAGCCGCCCGGATGGAGGCGCTCGAAAAGAGGATACTGGCGCAGCTCGGTTATCCGGACCCATACGCCGGCGATGTATGATGAACAACGGGTGACGGGCGGATAATGTCGCCCTGCTCCTCGGCCCCCGCCCGCACCCCATCACCTATCAGACATCAACATGGAAGAAGAAAAAACGCATAAGCCCTCTCTGCTCGAACGCCTCTCGGCGCTGATCCAGCGCGAGCCGGAGGACCGCGAGCAGCTGATCCAGTTGCTGCACTCCGCCTACGAGCACAACCTGCTCGACTCCGAGGCGCTGTCGATGATCGAAGGCGTGCTGCAGGTGTCGGAGATGCAGGTGCGCGACATCATGATCCCGCGCGCGCAGATGGACGTGGTCGACATCGGCGAAACGCCGGACAAATTCATCCCGACGGTGATTTCGACGGCGCATTCGCGTTTTCCGGTGATCGACCGCGAGCGCGACAATGTCCTCGGCATCCTGCTCGCCAAGGATCTGCTGCACTACTACGCCGGGGAGGAGGAATTCGAGGTGCGCGAAATGCTGCGGCCGGCGGTGTTCGTGCCCGAATCGAAACGCCTCAACGTGCTGCTGCGCGAATTCCGCGCCAGCCGCAATCACATGGCCATCGTGGTGGACGAATATGGCGGCGTCGCCGGCCTGGTGACCATCGAAGACGTGCTGGAGCAGATCGTCGGCGATATCGAGGACGAATACGACTTCGACGAAACGGAAGACAACATCCTGCCGGAGTCGAGCGGCCAGTTCCGGGTCAAGGCGCAGACCGAGATCACCGATTTCAACGAAGAATTCGGCACCACTTTCGGCGACGAGGAATACGACACGGTCGGCGGACTGGTGATCAGCCGCTTCGGCCGCGTGCCCAAGCGCGGCGAGAGCATCGTCATCGGCGGCTTCAGGTTCCAGGTGATGCGCGCCGACAGCCGCCGCGTGCACACCCTGCTGGTGCAAAAGCCACGGGATCAATGAAGCCGGTCGAATCAAGGGAACCTCTAAGAATTGTCATTCTGAGGCCGTCCCCCAGGAGGACTTCCTTCGGGGCGCAGGCCGAAGAATCTGCTTCTTGCGCTCTATAAAGAAGCAGATTCCTCGCGAAGTTTATCCCCGGACGGGGACTCGGAATGACAGAATTGGGACAATTAGAGATGCCCTCAAGACCCACGCACGCTTTCCTTGCCTCATTCCTGCTCGGAGCAGCCACAGTGCTGGGCTTCGCGCCCTTTGGCCTCGCCCCGCTGCCTTTTTTCAGCGCGGCCGGCCTGCTCTGGCTGTGGCAGGGCGCGGCCACGCCGCGCCGCGCGGCCGGGTTCGGCTTTGCCTTCGGGCTGGGCCTGTTTCTCGCCGGCGTCAGCTGGATCTACGTCAGCCTGCACGAGTTCGGCGCCATGCCGGCGCCGCTCGCCGCCATCGCCACCTTGCTCTTTTGCGCTTTTCTCGCGCTGTTTCCCGCCCTCGTCGGTTACCTGCAAGCGCAGTTCGACCGCCCGGTCGCCATCAAGCAATTGCTGCTGATCCCGGCGCTATGGGCGCTCGCCGAATGGCTGCGCGATTGGATCTTCACCGGCTTTCCCTGGCTGTCGCTGGGCTATTCACAGGCTGCCTCCCCGCTGGGCGGTTATGCCCCGCTCACCGGCGTATTCGGCCTGTCCTGGCTGGTATGGCTTTGCGCCGGACTGCTGCTCGCACTAATGCGCGCCGGAGGGCGCGCCGCGGCGCTCACCGGGCTCGCACTGCTGTTTGGCGCGGGCTATGGGCTGAAGCAGGTTGAATGGACCCAGCCCCAAGGCGCGCCGGTCACGGTGAGTCTGCTGCAGGGGAACATCCCGCAACAGCTGAAATGGGACGGGGCGCGCTTCGCCGCCACGGTCCGCTGGTACCAGCGCATGACCCGAGAGTCGACGGCGCGCCTCACCATCCTGCCCGAGACCGCCATCCCGCGCTTTCTCGACCTGCTCGACCCCGAGTTCCTGCGCGCGCTCGCTCAAACGGCGCGCAGCCGGGGCGGCGATCTGATCATCGGCTTGCCGGTGCGCGAGGCGACCGGGCGCTATTACAACAGTGTGCTTAGCCTGGGCGCCTCGCCCGTCCAGCGCTACGACAAGATCCACCTGGTTCCTTTCGGAGAATTCATCCCGCCCGGTTTCGGCTGGGTCCTCACAGTACTGAAAATTCCGCTCACCGATTTCTCGCGCGGCAGCGCCGGGCAAGCGCCGCTCGCGCTTGCCGGACAAAAAATTGCGGTCAATATCTGCTACGAGGATGCGTTCGGCGAGGAAATCATCCGCTTCTTGCCCGAAGCGACACTGCTCGTCAACGTCAGCAACGTCGCCTGGTTCGGCGATTCGCTTGCGCCGCACCAGCATCTGCAGATCGCGCAACTGCGCGCGCTCGAGACCGGCCGCTTCATGCTGCGCGCCACCAACACCGGCATGACCGCCATCATCGACCATCACGGCAACATCGCTGCCGCCCTTCCGGCCTTCACGCAGGGCACGCTGAACGGCACCGCCCAGGGGCGCAGCGGCGCCACGCCCTATGTGCGCTGGGGCAACGCGCCGGCGGTGGTGCTCGCGCTGCTCGTGTGCGGCCTGGTCACGCTGCGCCGCAGAAAACCGGCGGTGCCGGTATGATCCGGGTCAAGTATGTCTGAAGCGACGCCGACACCGTCGGTCCTGCCGTTCTTCCTCAGCTCCTTCAGCTGGAATTTCGCGCTGGGCATGACCTATCCCCTGGTGCCCTTGTACGCCCACCAACTGGGCATGTCGGGCGTGGGCATCGGCACCCTGGTCGCGCTGCCGGTGGTGGTGCAGATCAGCTTCAACCTGATCGGCGGCGCTTACACCGACCGGGCGGGCGGGCGCAGCCTGATGCTTGCCTCGTTCGTGCTCACCGCCGGCGCGGGCTCGGTGTTCTTTTTCGCCGGCGGCTTCTGGCTGCTGCTGCTGGGACAACTCCTCATGGTAATGTCGCGCGCCATGTACTGGCCCGCCTCCTGGACGCTCGGCAGCGAAATGCCCGGCGGACGCAGCCTGCAGATGGGGCGGCTCAATGCCATCACCAATATCGGCCAGATCGCCGGCATGGCCGGTGCCGGATTTTTCCTGCTGTGGTTCGGCTTCGGCCCGTCGTTCCTGGTGCTCGCCGCCACGGGCGCGCTGGCTTTCGTCCTCGGCTATCGCGTGCCGAAGAAGCGGAAGAACCCGGGGCGCAAACCGCGGCGGCTGTTTTCGGGCTACGCCCAACTCATCCGCCTGCGCGTGTTTCCTTTCGCCATCATGTGCGCCTATATCTCGGCCCTGCCCTTTTCGCTCAGCTTCTCCTTCTACCCCATCCTGTTCGTGGAGTACGGTTACGCCTCGGACGCGACCGGCACCATGCTCGCGCTGCGCGCCATCGGTTCGGCCATGGCAGGTCTGGTCATCGCGCGCTATCTCGATTACTCGGCGAAACTTGCCGTGCCCCTGGGCTGCGCCATTGCAACCGCGCTGTCTGTGGGCTTGATCGCCACCGCGCGCGAGGCCTGGATGATCGGCCTGCTGATGGTGGCGGTCGGCCTTGCCTCCGGCATCATGACAATCTTCTTCCAGATGCTGATCAGCGAGATCAGCACCGTCGACAACCGCGGCTCGGCGCTGGCCCTGGGGGGCCTGGGCTGGGGGCTGTCGCACTTTTCCACGCCCCTCGCCATGGGCTATCTAAACGACCACCTGGGCATCCTGCCCGCGTTCTATATCCTCGGCGGCTTCGCCTTCGTGTGGAGTCTATGCCTCATCCCCATGCACCGCTGGGCCTTCGCCAAACCAGACACCAAAACGAAAGCCAAGGACAACTCGTGAACCTGCACTTGAGCATACTGGACCAGTCTCCCATCATCAGCGGCCACACGCCCGCGCGCGCCGTGGCAGAAACCGTCAAGCTGGCGCAGGCGGCCGAAGCGCTCGGCTATCAGCGCTACTGGCTGGCGGAGCACCATGCCGTGGCCGCGCTCGCCGATCCCTGCCCGGAAATCCTGCTCACCCGCGTGGCGAGCGCGACCGAGCGCATCCGCGTCGGCACCGGCGGTGTACTGCTGCCCTACTACAGCGCGCTCAAGGTGGCCGAGGTGTTCCGCATGCTGGAGGCGCTGTTCCCCGGGCGCATCGACCTGGGGCTGGGTCGCGCGCCCGGCGGCGACATGCTCACCGCGCAGGCACTCTCCAACGGCCAGTACTCGGCAGCCGACCATTTCGCGGAGCAGGTGCGGGATCTGGTCGGCTTCCTCGACGACGCGCTGCCGGCGAACCACGCGTTCGGGCGGGTGAAGGCCATGCCGGCGGGGCCGGCGGCGCCGCCGATCTGGCTGCTCGGCTCATCGGACTACAGCGGCGCCCTCGCCGCGGCACTGGGCCTGCGCTTCGCCTTCGCCCATTTCATCAGCGCCCAGGGCGGCGACGCCGTGATGCGCGCGTACAAGGCTCGCTTCCAGGCGTCACCGCGCGAGGCCGCGCCCCACGCCGTCGTCTGCGTATTCGTCATTTGCGCCGAGACTGCGGCCGAAGCGGAGGAGCTTGCCGCCTGCGTGGACCTGCGCCGGCTGCACATGGCACAAGGCCTGAACACGCCGATTCCGACGCTCGCGCAGGCCGGGGCGCAGAAATACTCCGAGCGCGAACTGGCCTACATCCGCTCGCAGCGCGCGCGCGCCGTCATCGGCGATCCGCGCCAGGTGCGCGAGCGGCTGCTGCAATTGCGCGAGCAGTTCGACGCCGACGAACTGATGATCCTCACCATCACCGGCGACTACCCGAGCCGCCTCAGATCCTACGAATTGCTTGCGCGGGAATTCGAATCGCAGTGAAACAATCGCGCAACCTGACGCTCAAGCTCGCCGCGCCGGCGGATGCGGAACCGATCGCGGCGATGTCGCGCGAGCTGATCGAGGCCGGCCTGCCCTGGTCGTGGACGCCCGGGCGGGTGGCGCGCAACCTCGGCCAGCGCGATACCCTGGTGCTGACGGCGCGCGACGCCGAGCGCCTCGCGGGTTTTGCCATCATGCAGTTCGGCGAAGAGCGCGCACATCTTTCGCTCCTCGCCGTGCGCCCCGATTACCAGCGCCAGGGCGTTGCCCGGCGCATGCTGGAATGGCTCACCGAATCCGCGCTCACCGCGGGCATCGCCGGCATTCATCTCGAGTTGCGTGAAACCAACCTAGTCGCGCGCCGCTTCTATCTCCGGCAGGGCTTTGTCGAAACCGTGCGCATCCCCGGCTATTACCGCGGCGTGGAAACCGCGGTGCGCATGCTGCGCGAGATCCGC
>DAIRFM010000026.1:0-10951 GCA_036795025.1 Burkholderiales bacterium
AAAGACCAAGCGTCGGATTCACCTGGTGGGTGACTTCGCCACCGAGCGCGAATCCCAGATAATCGTCGGGGCTCTTAACGCCGGTCGGGTTCAAGGTGAAAATCAAGTTGCCCAGAGCCGGCACCCCTATCTGGCTTTGGCTGGTGGCGTAATTGACATTGCTATCGTGGCCCACGCTGGCCTCGATATAGCCCGTTCCCTTGGTTTTCTTGGCGCTTTCCTGCTTCTCGATCGCGACCATGTACTTGTCGATCGTTGCCCTCGCGGCCGGCGGAGGATTCTGCGTCAGCACGGTTTCGAATTCGGTCTTGGCGCGGGTAAAGTCGCCCAGCGCAAAGTAGGCGCGTCCCATGTCTATCCTCGCGCCGACAAAATTGGGATCGGCTGCCAGGACACGCTCGAATGCGATCGTGGCTTTGTCCGGCTTGCCGCTGTCGAGGGCGGCTATGCCCAAAAGGTAGTCGAACTTGATGTTGCCGGATTGCTCGAACTCAAACGGTTCGAGCAGGGAGTAGGCTTCGGCGGCTTTGCCCTGTTTCATCAGGGCATCCGCTTTTTCCAGATCGACGTCCGCCGCAAGCGCGAAATTCCCCGTCACCCACAAACAGAAACCGAGAGCAAGCAACAGCCGCCTGACCGAAAATATATTCGCCATGAATTTCCTACTCCCCAAGCTTGGTTTCGAACGGGTCGAGAAGACCCTTGTTATTTTATCTGGACTCAATTTAGCATATTTTATCAATCGGGTAAATCATCGTCGCTTCCAAGAGGACGCAGTCCTCCAGTATCATTCGTCTGTTCGCCAGGGTGGTGAAATTGGTATACACAGCGGGCTTAAAACCCGCCGCCGCTAATCACGGCATGCCGGTTCGATTCCGGTCCCTGGCACCACACCCTGTCCGCATCGCGCCATCGCGGGCATCGCCAGCTTTAGATCGAGGCAGCGCGCTGGAAGAGCAAGGAAGGCGAGTGCGCGGTGCAGTAGCCTGAGTATCGCGCCGGCCGCACGGGTATGCAGGCAGAGCAAGCTCATTGAGTATCCGGTGTTCGCCGCCATATAAGTTATAAGTTACAATGGCGGCAGGAATTGAAACATGATCGTTTTCGACCTCATCTGCACGGATCAGCATCGCTTCGAGGGTTGGTTTGCCTCGGGCGAGGATTTCGCGTCGCAAAAAAGCCGCGGTCTGCTCGCGTGTCCGGTGTGCGGCGGCGCGCATGTGGAAAAGCTGCCGGCGGCCAAGATCAGGAAACAGTCGGAGCCTGCCGTGCCCGCACCGGCCAACGCGGTTCAGGCCGGCAAGACCGCGCAGGTGGATGTTTCGCGCATCATCGATTACATCCTTATGCACAGCGAGGATGTCGGCAAGGGCTTTGCCGAGGAAGCGCGCAAGATCCATTACCAGGAAACGCCACAGCGCAGCATACGGGGCGTCGCGACCCGGACGGAGGCGGAGGAACTGCACGAGGAAGGGATCCCGGTATTTTCGCTGCCGATCCCGCCGCAGGATCGATGGAACTAGGCGATCTTGGTTCTATGCATTATGCGCATATGTGTATTATGTTAAATAACAGCTAATATGAAATCAGGGGCTTATTCCTTTGCCCCGGCCTGTTTCAGCAAGTCCGCAATCTCGGTATTCCCCGCCTTCAGCGCCCAGGCCAGGGCCGTAATTCCCGACTCGCTCTTGATGTTCGGATCGGCGACCTCCCAAAGCAGTAGTTTAACCGTAGCAAAGTGTCCGCCGCGCGCCGCCATCATCAACGCCGAAATGCCGTTCGGCGACAAGGCGTCGATGTCCGCGCCTTTTTCCAAGAGATACTTGACCACATCCGTTTTGCCTTGCCAGGCGGCATAGATCAGCGGGTTCCAGCCCGTCTGGTTGATTGCGGCTCCTCGTTCCACCAGTAGTTTGACCATTTCCAGGCTACCTTTAGCCGCCGCCAACATCAGTGCGGTTTCTCCGTAGCGGTTCCTGGCGCCGGCCTTGGCTTGCCTGTCCAGCAGCCGTTTGACCAGGTCTATGTGGTTCTCGCGAACTGCAAGCATGAGCAGCGTATTGGCGCCTGGATCCGTGGTATTTACGTCCATACCCTTCGCAAACAGCGCCTCCGCCGCCGGAATATCGTTTAGCTTGATCGCGGTGAGCAGGTCGTCATAAGAGTCCGCAGCAGCCCATGAAGCCTGAAGCATTAGCGCTATTATTGTAAATATTCTCAATATCATATAGTATCTATTTAAAGTGATTTATAATGTCAAATCAGGCTTGAAAAGCCTGAAAAAATTGGCGGTAGTCGCCTCGGCTACGGCTTCCAGGGAGATCCCGCGCAGGCGGGCGATCTCCTCGGCTACATGCCTGACCCAGCCGGGTTGGTTGGTTTTCCCGCGTTGCGGCACCGGCGCCAGATAAGGTGAATCGGTTTCGATCAGCATCCGCTCCAGAGGCACGCTTTTCGCGACTTCTTTGATGGCAAGGGCATTCTTGAAGGTGACGATACCCGAAAAGGAAATGTAGAAATTGAGCTCGATTGCGGCTCGGGCCAACTCCAGGGTCTCAGTGAAGCAGTGCATTACTCCACCGGTCTGGCTGGCGCCCTCTTCGCGCATGATGCGCAAAGTATCCTCGCCGGCCTCGCGGGTGTGGATGATCAAAGGCTTGCCGCACTCGCGCGCGGCGCGGATATGCGTGCGAAAACGCGCTCTTTGCCACTCCAGATCACCGTTCTGGCGATAGTAATCCAGGCCGGTTTCGCCGATCGCGACAATTTTCGCGTGCCGTGCGCGCTCTACAAGGTCATTCACCTTCGGGCTGGCATCCTCGACCTGGTCCGGATGCACGCCCACCGAGGCGAAAAGTTGGGAATGGCTCTCGGCCAGAGCCAAAACCCGTGGAAAATCGGCGAGATTGACGCACACGCACAAGGCGTGCGTTACCTGATTCCGCGCCATGTCTTCGAGGATTTGCGGGATCCGGCCGGCATATTCCTCGAAGTCGATATGGCAATGCGAATCGATCAGCATGGCAGATCTAGCTTATCTCTTTGTAGGCGATGAACAGGTCGTCGAAGAACAGCCTGGCGTTCAGAGGGTGCTCCGAAATGGCTTTCATCGACGACAACGCGCTGTAAAAACGCAACAGCTTCAGGGTTGGCATCGTCTGGACGAGATGGGTCAGCTTGTGTTCCTGATCGATGTTGTATCGCGTCTTGCCGCTGCTCGCCATGGCGACGAGATCGTAGGTCCACTTGAGCATCCAGTCCACTACCGGGCCGGGTTGCAGGCGCTGGCAGAAATCGGCCAGACTTAGCGCGCTCGTTGCCGGTTGGCCGAGCAGGTCGAACAGCCTGCGCCGTGTGTCCGCCTCGTCATCCGGCAGCGAAGCTGCTTCCAGCGGCGCGTCGCCGGCGAACGCCAGCGTGGCCGGCGTGGCTTTGCTCCCCTGCTCCTGCAGCCAGCGCAACGACAATGCGCGCGGCGGCAAAGATAACGCCAGCGCGTGACAGCGGCTGCGCACGGTTGCCAGCAGCTTTCTCGGTTGATGCGACACCAGCAGAAAAATCACCCCTGCCGACGGTTCCTCCAGGCTTTTCAGAAGGGCGTTGGCAGAGCCGGGATTCATGCTTTCGGCCGGGTAGATCAGCACCACCCGGTAGCCGTTGCGATGCGAACCCACATTGAGGAAATCGCTCAGCGCGCGAATCTGTTCGATCTTGATCTGCTTGCTGGGCTTTTTCTTGCCCTCTTCGCTTGCCTCCTCGGCTTCCGCATCCTCTTCCACGGGCGACAGGACTTCAGGCTGAACCAGCCGATAATCGGGATGGTTGCCCGCGGCAAACCAGCCGCATGCAGGGCACGCGCCGCAGGCGAGGCGATGTTTTGCCTGGTTTTCGCACAGCAGCGACTGAGCCAGGACCTCAGCCAGATGCAGTTTGCCTATGCCCGGGCGGCCGTGGAACAGCAACGCGTGAGGCAGACGCCCGTGCATGTCGGCAAGCCGATTCCACACCTCCTCCTGCCACGGAAAGTAATTTATTGACATGCTGTTATAAGAATTTCTTCAAGTGATTTATGAATTTCACTCACGGTCTGGCTAGCGTCGATTAGCCGAATTCTCTGCGGGTAGCGGGCGGCACGCGCCAGATATACCGCGCGCACCCGGGCGAAGAAATCCAGGTTTTCCTGCTCGAAACGGTCGGGCGCTGCGGTGGCCGCCATGCGCCTGCGCTTGGCTTCCTCGACCGAAAGGTCGAAAACCAGCGTCAAGTCGGGCTGTAGACCCTGATGGACCCAGTTCTCCAGGCTTTCGATTCTGCCCGGATCCAGCCCGCGGCCGCCACCCTGATAGGCGAACGTGGCGTCGGTAAAGCGGTCGGAAAGCACCCAGCGTCCTCCCGCCAGCGCCGGCAGGATCACCTGGTCCAGGTGTTCACGCCGGGCTGCGAACATGAGCAGGGTCTCGGTCTCGAGGTGCATCGGCTGTGCCAGCAACAGCTTGCGCAATTCTTCCCCGAGGGGCGTGCCTCCCGGCTCCCGCGTTACCGTCACTTTCTTTCCTGCGGCTTCCAGGCGACCCGCGATCCAGTCCAGGTGGGTGCTCTTGCCGGCGCCGTCCACGCCTTCCAGCGTTATGAACTTGCCGCGCACCTCAGCGCCCCCCCCGCCGCTGGTACTTGGCCACGGCGCGTTCGTGCTCGGCCATGGTGTGCGAGAACTCGCTCGAGCCGTCGCCGCGGGCGACGAAATACAGGGCCGGGGTCTTCGCCGGGTTCAGCGCTGCCTGCAGCGAAGCCTGGCCGGGCATGGCGATGGGCGTCGGCGGCAGTCCGGTCCGTGTATAGGTGTTGTGGGGCGTATCGGCGAGCAGGTCTTTCTTGCGCAGGTTGCCATCGAATTTTTCACCCAGGCCGTAGATGACCGAGGGATCGGTCTGCAGCATCATGCCGAGGCGCAGGCGATTCACGAACACGCCGCCGATCAGCGCGCGATCGGTTGCTTGCCCGGTTTCCTTCTCGATCACCGAAGCCATGATCAAGGCCTCATAAGGGCTGCGATAAGGCAGGTCCGGCGCCCGCTGCTGCCATGCCGCCTGAAGCTGTCTGTCCATCGCCTTGTAAGCCCGCCTGAGTATGTCCAGATCGCTGGCGCCTTTGCCGAACAGATAGGTGTCAGGAAAGAACAGGCCTTCGGGATTGCGCCCGGCCGCGCCCAGCTGGGCCATGATCTCGGCATCGCTGAGTGCGGCGCTGTCATGCCTTACGCCGAGATCGGCGTTGAGTGCCGCACGCACCTGCCTGAAGGTCCAGCCCTCGATAAATGCGACCTCGGCCTGGGTGACTTCTCCCGCAGTCAGCTTATTCAGCAAAGCCAGTGGCGTGATGCCGCGGCCGACCTCGTAGCTGCCGGCCTTGATGGTGCCGGCTTTGCCCAGCAGCCGGCCGAGCAGATTGAATTGCCAGGCGTTCAGCTCGACGCCGGATTCGACGATCTGTCGCGTCGCGCTTTTCAAGCTGCTGCCTGGTTTGATGGAGAAATCCGCGGGATCAGAACGCAGCTTCAGCGGGCTGAAGGCATACCAGCTCAAGCCTGCGACCGCCAGCAGCATTAGGCACAGTGCGAGGAGAAAAAAGCGCTTGATCCATGACCACATTCGATTGCGAGCTTATCCGTGACGGGGTAACCGGAATTTCCAAACGCTATAATACCTGCTTGAATTTCATATTATCACGCATACTTAATCCGTAATCCAAGTCTGTAGGACGCCGATGACTTCTGCCTGGCAGGACTTTTTGCTCGCACGCGGGGCCCGCATCGACGCCGGTGCGGTGAACCATTTCGGCGACGCCGCGGCCGAACTGCGCGCGGCCCGCGATGGCGGCATTGTTGCCCCGCTAACCCACTTGGGACTGTTGGGGTGCAGCGGTGAAGACGCGCAGGCCTTCCTGCACGGCCAACTCAGCAACGATGTCAAACAGCTCACCCCGGAGCGCAGCGGGTATGCCGGCTACTGCTCGGCCAAGGGGCGTATGCTGGCCAATTTCCTGTTGTGGCAGGAAGACCAAACATATTACCTGCAACTCGCGCGGTCCCTGTTGCCGGCGATGCAAAAGCGGCTGGCCACGTTCGTGCTCCGCGCCAGGGTGAAGCTGGTCGACGCCAGCGAGTCGCGTCCGGTCCTGGGGCTGGCCGGCGGCGCAGCCGTTGCAGCATTGCGCGAATTGTTTGCTGCGCTCCCGCGGGAGGCGCACCAGGTCGTCCACGATCCGGCCAACGGCACCTTGATTGCCCTGCCCGGCGCAAGGTTTCAGCTTATCGCCGAACTCGAATCGGCAAAACGGCTGTGGGACAAGCTGGCCGCGGTGCTGACGCCGGTCGGCACACCGTGCTGGGAATGGCTGGAGATCAGAAACGGCATACCGCTGATCACGCCCGCAACCCAGGAGCAATTCGTGCCGCAGATGGCCAACATGGAATTGATCGGGGCGGTGAATTTCCAGAAGGGCTGTTACCCGGGGCAGGAAATCGTCGCCCGCACCCAGTATCTGGGCCAGCTCAAGCGCCGCATGGTCCTCGCACACGTGGCGGGAGATGTCATGCCGCAGCCCGGCGATGAGCTTTTCAGCAGCGCCCTGGACGGACAGGCAAGCGGCATGGTGGTCAATGCCCAAGCCGCTCCGGATGGCGGCTACGATCTGCTGGCGGTGATCCAAACCGCGAGCATCACCCAGGCCACGGTGCGTTTCAACTCCGCCAATGGACCAACGCTGAGCATCCAGCCCCTGCCCTACTCCGTCTGACGCCGTCCCAATGTGCCTGATCCTGATCGCGCATGGCGCGCACCCCGAATTTCCTCTGGTGATCGCAGCCAACCGCGACGAGTATTACCAGCGGCCCACGGCCAGGGCTGCGTTCTGGCAAGACCATCCGCATATCCTTGCCGGGCGCGACCTGGAGTGCATGGGCACCTGGCTGGGCGTGACGCGTGGGGGCCGTTTTGCCGCACTCACCAATTTTCGCGATCCGCGCGACCGAAAGACCGATGCACCCTCGCGCGGTCAACTGGTGAGCGATTTTCTTGTGTCGGACCAGGAGCCGCGCGAATACCTCGAGGAAGTCGGTAGGCAAGCGCAGCGTTACAACGGTTTCAGCCTGCTGGCCGGCGACATGGACGGCGTTTTCTATTTTTGCAGTCGCGAAGCCGCGGTGCAAAAGCTGTCGCCGGGTATCCATGGGCTGTCGAACCACCTGCTCGATACGCCCTGGCCAAAAGTGGCGCGCGGCAAACAACGCCTGCAGGCGGCACTGGCGGGCGAGCCGAACGCCGAAACGCTGCTGGACCTGCTCCATGACCGGGAACCGGCGGCCGAGGGCGAACTGCCCGATACCGGGGTCGGCGCGGACTTGGAGCGGGTGCTATCACCGGCGCTGATCGTGTCACCGCAATACGGAACGCGCTCTTCCACCGCGGTGTTGTTCGGACGCGACGGCAGCGTCAGCTTCACCGAACGCACCATCCTGCCGGGCGGCAGCACGGGCCCTACCGTCAGTCTGTGTTTTAGTTCCGGCATAACGCGCTTCGCGCATTAGCCTACACTGAAACTTCGTTTTCGCCTCGACCGGCACTGAAATCGCGCTGCATGGGGACATGCGCAATGCCGGCCTCGATGAACTCGGGGCCCGCAACCTCGAAGCCGAAACGCCGGTAGAACCCGGCAGCATAGGCCTGTGCGTTCAGGCGCGCGCTCGCATGGCCGCGGTGGCGGGCCTGCTGCACCAAGGCTTGCAGCACGAGCGCACCCGCGCCCTGGCCGCGCCACTGCTTCAGCACCGCCATGCGCCCGATGTGGCCATCGGGCAGCAGGCGACCCGTCGCCACCGCGGAGCCATCGGCGGCATAGGCAAGCGCATGGTCGCAACGCGCGTCCTGATCATCCATTTCAAGCGCCCGCGGCACGCCTTGTTCGCGCACGAACACCAGCTCGCGTATGCGGCGCGCTTCGGCGCGGGCCTCGTCCCAGTTGCACAGGCGGATGGAGAACGTTTGCGCCGGCATGGCGGGTATAATACGCGCCTCCATTGAGAGTGAAACATGCGGAGCCTCTGGGACGAAAACGAAGCGGCGCAATTCCGGGGCGAGCTCGATTTGCGCGTCTATAGTTCGCGCCTGCTCGGGCGCGACAAGACTCTGGTGCTGCACGGCGGCGGGAACACCTCGGTCAAGGTGGTGCAAAAGAACCTGTTCGGCGAAGACGAAAATGTCCTGTACATCAAGGGCAGCGGCTGGGACCTGGAGACCATAGAGGCGGCCGGTTTCGCGCCGATGCAACTGGATTACCTGCTGCGCCTGGCGCAGCTGGACACGTTGCCGGACACGCAGATGGTGAACCAGCTGGCCACCCATATGCTCGAGTCCTCGGCACCAGCGCCATCGGTCGAGACCATCCTGCACGCTTGCCTGCCCCACAAATTCGTCGACCATACCCATGCCGACGCGGTATTGACCATCACCAACGCCCCCGAGGGGGAACGCCGCATCCGCGAGGTCTATGGCGATGCCGTCGTGATCATTCCTTACGTCATGCCTGGTTTCGATCTTGCCCGGCTGTGCGCCAAGGAGTATCCGCGCCAGGCCGGCGCCAACACCATAGGCATGGTGCTGATGAACCATGGAATTTTTTCATTCGGCGACAGCGCCAGGCAATCCTACGAGCGCATGATCGAACTGGTGCGCCGCGCCGAGGATTACCTCAAACGGGAGCGGGCCTGGGATATCCCGGTGCCTGGCGTCAGGCCGGCCCGGATTGAGATGCTGCAGCAGGCGCAACTGCGGCGCAAGCTGTCGGACACGGCAGGCGCGCCCATGATCATGGCAACCCACGCGGACGAGCAAACGTTGGCGTTCGCCCAGCGCGCGGACTTGGGCACGCTGTCGCAGCAGGGGCCGGTGACGCCCGACCATATCATCCGCACCAAGCGCCTGCCCATGCTCGGCACGGACGTGGACGCCTATGCGCGCGGCTACAGGGCTTATTTTGATGAGCAGGCACCGCATGCCAAGGAACCCAAGACCATGCTCGATCCCGCGCCGCGCATGGCGCTCGACCCGGATTTCGGCCTGGCTGCGGCCGGCAGGACCGCGAAAGACGCGGCCATAGTCGCAGAGTTGTATCGGCACAGCATGCAAGTGATGCAGCGCGCGCAGGCTCTGGGCGGCTATCGCGCTCTCCCCTCGCGCGCGCTGTTCGAGGTCGAATACTGGGATCTGGAGCAGGCCAAGTTGAGAAAAGGCGGCACGCCGCCGCCCTACACCGGCGAGATCGCCGTGGTCACCGGTGCAGCTTCGGGCATCGGCAAGGCTTGCGCCGAAGCCCTGCTCGAGCGCGGCGCAGCAGTAGTCGGACTGGATATCAATCCGATGGTCGCAACGATTTACCAGCGCAAGGATTTCCTCGGCCTGCGCTGCGACCTCACCGACGAGCATGCGATCAAGCTTGCGCTCGAGCGCGCGGTTCTCGCGTACGGCGGCCTGGACATGCTGGTGCTGAACGCCGGCATTTTCGCGGCCAGCCGCAAGATCAGCGAGCTCGCCACCGACGAATGGCGCAAGGTCATGGCGATCAATCTCGACGCCAACCTGTTCCTGCTGCGCGCCTGCCATCCCCTGCTCAAGCTTGCTCCCAAGGGCGGGCGCGTGGTGGTCATCGGCTCCAAGAACGTGCGCGCACCCGGCCCGGGCGCGGCGGCGTATTCCGCCTCCAAGGCCGCGCTCAACCAGCTTGCCCGTGTCGCCGCGCTGGAATGGGGGGCGGACCGGATACGCATCAACTCCCTGCACCCCAATGCCGTATTCGACACCGGCATCTGGACCGACGAGGTGCTGTCGCAGCGCGCCAAGTACTACGGCCTTACGCTAGAGGAGTATAGGACCAACAATGTGCTCAAGACCGAGGTCAGGAGCCGCGACGTCGCCGAACTGGCCGCCGAGATGTGCGGGCCGCTGTTCGCCAAGACTACTGCGGCGCAGGTGCCGGTGGATGGCGGCAACGAAAGGGTAATCTAAGAGGCCATTTCAGAATTGCCGAAATGGCCCCTGATATAGGGGAGTATGAGGGGATGCGCCCCGAAGGAAGTCCCCTCGGGGGATATCCCCTCATTTTGAAAAGAGCTCTGAATCCGTGAAAGTCGAAACGCTGCGCTGGCGCGAAGGCCGGCTGGAACTGATCGATCAGCGGCGGCTGCCGCTTGAATTCGAGTACGTCGCCTGCGAGGATGCGGCGCAAGTCGCGCGCGCCATTCGCGACATGGTGGTGCGCGGCGCGCCCGCGATCGGCTGTACCGCCGCCTATGGTGTGGCGCTGGAAGCGCAGCGTTACGCCGGCGCCGCGCGGGCGCAATTCGACGCCGCGCTCAATCAGAGTTTCCAGGTGCTTGGCGCGAGCCGCCCCACCGCGGTCAATCTGTTCTGGGCGATCGGGCGCATGCGCCAGTGCCACGCGCAAACCCGCGACGGTCCCGTTCAGGCGGCAGCCAGGGCGCTACTCGAACTTGCGCGGCAAATACACAGCGACGACATCGAGATCAACCGCGCCATCGGACGCCACGGCGCGCCGCTGATCGCGGACGGCGCCCGCGTCATGACCCATTGCAACGCCGGCGCGCTCGCCACCGCGGGCCACGGCACGGCATTGGGTGTGATCCGCTCGGCGCGTGATGCCGGCAAGCGCATCAGTGTGATCGCCAATGAAACCCGCCCGTATCTGCAGGGCGCGCGGCTCACCGCATGGGAAATGGTGCAGGAAAACATTCCCGTGACGCTGGTGACCGACAACATGGCGGGCCATCTGATGCAGCGGGGCCGGATCGACGTCATCGTCGTCGGCGCCGATCGCATCGCTGCCAATGGCGATGCCGCGAATAAAATCGGCACCTATACGCTGGCGGTGCTGGCCGAGC
>DAIRFM010000227.1:0-4006 GCA_036795025.1 Burkholderiales bacterium
TTTCACCTGCGCGTCGGGCGCAAGATCCTGCGCCGAGACGGCGCTCGCGAAAACGGAAAAACAGAGTGCGATAACTACCTTCATCATGGCCTCACGCTGGTTTGCGCAAACCCGATGCGCGCCTCTCCGGGAGCGACGAGCAGCGCGTCATTGTTGTACGGGATCCTGGGTTCGTAGATGGACCCGGGCGCGCCGGCAGCCTCCTGCCTGGCGGCGACCGGCTGCGCCTTTGCCTCGGAAAACTCCTTTGCCGGTGTAAGTTCCTCGTCGGCAGCCGTGATGACCCGTTCGCCCCACTGGGTGGTGATCTGCGCCGGCGGCAGCTCGGTCCCGGCGCGCGCTGCCGCATCCTTGCCGTCCCCGGATTCCGAAGTCTTGGCCGGTTCCGGCTCGGGCGGCGGGTCGCCGTCGTAAATCAGGCTGCGGCGGCGCTGCAGGTACGCGTCGCGCACGTAGGCGTAGTGGTCCAGCGCCGCCTCCTCGGCCAGGCGGCCGGCATCGAGCAGGTTGGCGCGATTATCGACGAGGCGCACGCCCATCAGTTCGTTGCGCGCTGGAATGTTGCCCACATACCAGAGCGGGTCGCCGTGCCAGTCGACGGCAAACAGGCTGACGCCGTCGCGCACGGTGCTCGGCCCGAGGATAGGCAGCACCACGTAGGCGCCGCTGCCCACGCCCCAGCGGCCCAGGGTCTGGCCGAAATCCTCGTTGTGCTTCTCCAGCCCGGCATTGCTGGCGACGTCGAACAAACCCAGGATGCCGACGGTGGTGTTCATCGCGAAGCGGCCGAAATCGCTCGCGCCGGCGCCGACCTTGCCTTGCAGGATGTTGTTGACCCCGATCCAGGGGTCACGCAAGTTGGAGAAGAAGTTGGTCACGCCGGTGCGGGCAAACTCCGGCATCACCGTCTTGTAGCCGCTGGCCACCGGCTTGACGATGGCATTGTCCACGCCTTCGTTGAAGCCGAACATGGCGCGGTTGTAGCCCTCCAGCGGGTCGTGGGGATTACCGCCGGTCGTGGCACAGCCGCCCAGGGCGGTGAGCAATAACAACAATCCGAGAAAACGCCACAGCATGATCATCATCCTTCTTACTTACTATCCTTGTTGCCGTCTGCCGCCTTGTTGAACAGGAACTGGCTGATCAGGTTCTCCAGCACCACCGCAGACTGAGTGATCTTGAGCGTGTCGCCGTTCTTCAACTTTGCCGTGTCGCCACCGGCCGCAAGGCCTACATACTGCTCGCCGAGCAGGCCCGAGGTCAGAATTTTCGCCGAGGTGTCCTTCGGAAACTCGTAGCGTTTGTCGATCGAGAACGTGACCGCCGCTTCGTATGTTTCAGTGTCGAAGACGATGTCCTCGATCCGCCCGACCACCACCCCCGCGCTTTTCACCGGCGCCCGCTTCTTCAACCCGCCAATGTTATCAAAATTCGCCTTGACTAGATATGTTTCGGCGGCGGAGAAGGATGCAAGATTGCCCACCTTCAGCGCCAGGAACAGCAGCGCGCCCAAGCCGATGGCGACAAACACGCCCACCCACAGGTCCAGTGCCTTACGCTTCATCATCTTTACGCCCCTCGAAACATGAATGCAGTCAGCATGAAATCCAGCGCGAGTATCGTCAGCGACGAGGTCACCACCGTGCGCGTGGTCGCCCCCGATACGCCCTCGGCGGTGGGCGGAGCGTCGTAGCCCTCGAACACCGCGATCCAGGTAACCGCGACGCCGAACACCACGCTCTTGATCACGCCGTTGAGAATGTCCTCCTGGAAGTCGACCGCAGCCTGCATCTGCGACCAGAATGAACCTTCATCGACCCCGATCAGGCGCACGCCGACCAGATAGCCGCCGAATACGCCCATCGCGGAAAACATCGCTGCCAACAGCGGCATCGAGATCACGCCGGCCCAGAAGCGCGGCGCGATCACGCGCGCGATCGGGTCCACCGCCATCATCTCCATCGCCGCCAGCTGCTCGGTGGCCTTCATCAGGCCGATTTCCGCAGTGATGGCCGAGCCGGCGCGGCTGGCGAACAGGAGCCCCGCCACCACCGGCCCGAGTTCGCGCACCAGCGACAGCGCCACCAGCACGCCCAGCGCCGAGGAGGAGCCGTAGCGCACCAGGGTGTCGTAGCCCTGCAGGCCCAGCACCATGCCGACGAACAGGCCCGACACCAGGATGATGATCAACGACTGCACACCGGCGAAATAGATCTCGCGCACGACCAGCGAGAAGCGGCGAAAGCACATGCCGGAATTCTGCAGCGTCAGCAGGAGAAAGCGGCTGGCGAATCCGAGGCGGTGGATGGCGCCGGTGGCGCGCCCACCCAGGTCCTCGAGAAAGCTGATCACTGCAGTCATCAGGCTTCCCCGGAGTACAGGTCGCGCCCGTAGTCTTCGGCCGGATAATGGAACGGCATCGGCCCGTCCATTTCTCCATGAACGAACTGATGCACAAACGGCTTATCCGAGGCGCGCAGTTCAGCCGGAGTCCCCCGCGCGATAATCACGCCATCGGCCATGAAATAAACGTCATCCACCACCTGCAACGCCTCGGCCACGTCGTGAGTGACGATGATGGACGTGGCGCCGAGGGCATCGTTCAAACGCCGGATCAACTGGCCGATGACGCCCATGGAAACGGGGTCCAGGCCGGCGAAAGGCTCGTCGTACATGATCAGCATCGGGTCGAGCGCCGTAGTGCGCGCCAGCGCCACGCGCCTGGCCATCCCGCCCGAGAGCTCCGAGGGCATGAGCCGGTGCGCGCCGCGCAGGCCCACCGCCTGCAGCTTCATCAGCACCAGATCGTCGATCAACTCCTCCGGCAAATCGGTGTGCTCGCGCATCTGGAAAGCGACGTTGTCGTAGCACGACATGTCGGTAAACAGCGCCCCGAACTGGAACAGCATCCCCATCTTGCGGCGCAGCGCGAACAGTTCGTCGTGACTCAGCTTGGCCACCGCCCTGCCGCCGACGCGCACCTCGCCCCCGGCGGGACGCAGCGCGCCGCCGATCAGGCGCAGCAGCGTGGTCTTGCCGCAGCCGGACAGGCCCATGATGGCCACCACCTGGCCGCGCCGGATGGCAAGGTTGACGCCCTTGAGGATCTGGCGGCTGTCGTAGGCGAAGTTTACGTTGTCGACCTCGACCAGATTGTCTGTTGCAGGCTTCGTCGGCACGGAATGGCGTCAGCAAAAAGCGCAAAGCGTGCATTCTACCAGACTGATGCCGCTGCGCGTTTCGGTGAATGGCGCCCGCGGCCGCAGTCACGCAGTCACATTGCCTCATTTAGCCTGTTATAGTATTTACTTTGCACACTTTAGCGCATCCAATGACGCAGTCGGCTGTCCGCTTTGACCAGGTCAGGAAAAACTATGGCCGCCAGGCGGTGCTGCAGGGGATAGACCTCGAGATCGCCGCTGGAATGACCTTCGGCCTGGTCGGCATCAATGGCGCCGGCAAGACCACGCTGATCAAATGCCTGCTCGACTTCTGCCACGTCGACGACGGCCGGATCGAGATATTCGGCACCCGGCATACCGATAGCCGGGCCCGCGCGCGGCTGGCCTTCCTGCCGGAGCGGTTCATGCCGCCTTATTTCCTCACCGGCCGCGACTTCCTCAACTATATGCTCACGCTGGACGCGCGCGTTGCCGGGGAAGACAAGGTGCGCGCCATGTTCGCCGCGCTCGATCTGGACGCGGCGGCGCTGGACCAGCCGGTGCGCTCGTATTCGAAGGGCATGACGCAAAAGCTGGGGCTGGCGGCTTGCCTGCTGGCGGAACCCGACCTGCTGATTCTGGACGAACCGATGAGCGGGCTCGATCCCCTGGCGCGCGCCCGCGTCAAACAGCTGCTGCGGAATTTGCGCGAGCGGGGCCGTACCTTGTTCTTCACTTCCCACGCCCTATCCGACGTCGAGGAAATTTGCGAGCATATGGTGGTGCTGCACCAGGGCCGGCTGCGCTTTTCCGGCAGCCCGCGCGCCCTGATGCAAAGCTACGCC
>DAIRFM010000027.1:0-5532 GCA_036795025.1 Burkholderiales bacterium
GGGCCCGCCGCCGCGGCCGACCGAGCCACCGCGCCCATGGAACAGTCGCAGCCGGATGCCGTGGGTTCTGAATACCTCGACCAGACTCGCTTCGGCCTGGTACAGCGCCCAGTTGGCGCTGAGATAGCCTCCGTCCTTGTTGCTGTCGGAGTAGCCGAGCATCACCTCCTGCACGCAGCCGCGCGTGTCCAGCCAGAGGCGATAGGCGTCGAGCGCGAACGCTTCGGACATGATGCTGCCGCAGCGGCCGAGGTCGGCTATGGTCTCGAACAGGGGAACGATGTTGAGTTCGAGCCGAACCGGCGCGCCCGGCGCAAGCAGCCCGACTTCCTTCAGCAGCAGGCCCACTTCGAGCAGGTCGCTCACCGACTCGCAATGCGAAACGATGTAATTCTGGATCGCGACGGCGCCGAAGCGCCGATGGATGTCCGCCGCCGCTTGCAGGATCTCGAGCTCGCCCGCGACCGTCGCGCTGTAGCTCAGATGGCGCGAGTACAGCAGCCTCGGGCCGGCCAGCTCGCGCGTCAGCAGGGCGATGCGTTCGGGCTCGGCGAGCGCGGCGTATTCGCCGTGCACGCCGGCCAGCCGCAGCAGTTCGGCCACCACCTCCTCGTGCACCGCTGAGTTCTGCCGCAGGTCGAGCGAACTCAGGTGAAAACCGAACACCTCGACCGCGCGCGCGAGCGGGCGCAGGCGCCGCTCGTCCAGGGCCGCCGAGCCGTTGCCAGCCAGCGACCGCGCGATGATGTCCAGGTCCGCGCGCAGTTCGGCGCTCGATGCGTACGGCTCGCCCGCTGCATGCGGCTCGCGCGACGGCACATAGCCGCAGAGCGCGCGCGCGGTCGCGGCAAGCCGCGCATAGACACCCACCAGCGCGCGGCGGTAGGGCTCGTCCTGGCGGAACGGGGAATCATCGCCCGCGCCATCGGCGAGCGCCTCCAGCTCGGGCGTGACGCTCACCAGGCGCGAAGCGAGCGAGAGCTCCCCGCCCAGCAGGTGGATCTGTTCCAGATAGTGCGCAAACGCGAGCCGCGCCTGGCGCTCGAGCGCGGTGCGCAGCACTTCGGCGTTGACGTAAGGATTGCCGTCGCGGTCCCCGCCTATCCACGACCCCATGCGCAGCAGCGCGGGCAGCCGCATGACCGTGCCAGTGTGCCGCGCGAGGGTGTGCTCCATTTCCGCATACAGCCGCGGGATCTGCTCGAGGAAGGTGTCGCGGTAGTAGGCGAGGGCGTTTTCGATCTCGTCCACCACGCGCAGCTTGGTCAGGCGCAGCATGGCCGTCTGCCACAGGGTCAGGATCCAGGTGTAGAGTTCGTGCGCGAGTTCCGTCTGTTCGTCAGGCAGCAACTGCTCGCGATCGCGCCGGTCGAGCAGCCGCGCGATCTCGCGCTCGCAGTCCAGCGTGCTCTTCCTCTTCACCTCGGTCGGATGCGCGGTCAGCACCGGGCTCACGAACGCGCCCTCGAGCCAGGCCTTGAGCTTGTCGGTGCCGACGCCGGCCGCCTTCAGCTGCGCCAGGGCCCGCGCCAGGCTGCCCTCGCGCGGCGGCAGCCCCTCGCGCAGCCAGGCGCGGCGCTTCCTCTTCTGGTGGCGGTCCTCGGCGATGTTGAGCAGATGGGAGAAATAGCTGAATGCGCGCACCACATCCAGGGTCTGTCGGTGCGACAGGCCGTCGAGAATGCCGGCCAGCTCGGCGCGCACGGCGCCGGCCTCGCCCGGCTGCGCGCGGCGAAAGCGCACCGCGGTCTGGCGCACGTTCTCGATGAGTGCGTAGCCGGCATCCCCGGTACGCTCCTGCAGCACCCGCCCGAGCAGCCGCCCCAGAAGGCGCACGTCTTCGCGCAGTTCGGCTTCGAGATCGGGTTGGCTATTGACCTTCGGGTCGCTCACCTGGGGTTCGCTCAGGTCAGGCTCGAGCGCGTTCGAGGACGCTGTCCGCAACGAACGGGTTCGATTCGCGCTCCTCGCCGAAGGTCGAGGTCGGCCCGTGGCCGGGAATGAAGGTCACGTCCCGCCCCAGCGGCCAGAGCTGCTCGCGGATGGAGCGGATGAGGGTGGCGTGATCGCCGCGCGGAAGGTCGGTGCGGCCGATCGAACCGGCGAACAGCACATCGCCGACCAGCGCCAGCCGGTGCTCGGGACTGAAAAAAATCACGTGGCCGGGCGTGTGGCCTGGGCAGTGGCGCACCTGCAGCTCCACCCTGCCAAAGCGCACGGTATCGCCGCCCGCGAGCCAGCGCGCCGGCGTGAACGTCTGCAATTGCGGAAAGCCGAAGCGCAGGCCCTGCTGCGGCAAGTCGTCGATCAGGAAGCGGTCATCGATATGCGGACCTTCGACCGGCAGGCCGAGTTCTTTCGATAACTGCGCAGTCCCGCCGCAGTGATCGATGTGGCCATGGGTGAGCAGAATTTTCTCCAGTTCCACGCCCTGCTGTTTCACCGCATCGAGGATCAGCTCCAGGTCGCCGCCGGGATCGACCACCGCGGCTTTACTGGTCTGTTCGCACACCAGCAGCGAGCAGTTCTGCTGGAACGGGGTGACCGGAATGATTGCGACCTTCATGCGACCTCGACGCGACGGCGGACTCTGATGACCTGCAGCCCGGATTCTACCCTTTCGGCCGGGACGGTCGCGCCGACGCGCGAGGGGCTACCGCAACGCAGCGTTCAACTTCTCCAGCACCCCGGCCCCCGGACAAAGCTCCTTTGCACCAAGCTGGTTGAACGGCGTGTCCACGGTGTTGAGGTGGGCGTGAAGATCTTCCGCGTCGGGATGGATATAGAGCAGCCCGGTGACGAGTTCGCCCTTGGCCTGATGCTCGGCGATGTAGTTGAGCGCCTTGACGCGGTCCAGCGGGTCGTACTCGGGATGGGTCTTCCGCAGGCGCAGGATGGAGCCGTCGTGCTGCGGCACGTCGATCACGGCTCCGTCCTGGTAATCGACGTTGATCGCGTCGCGCGTCGGCCAGAAGTCGAGCCGGTTGACGCTCTCGTTGTGCTCGCGCACGTAGTCGTAGCTCTTGGTGCTGCCCTCGTGGTTGTTGAACGCGACGCAGGGGCTGACGATGTCGATGAAGGCCGCGCCCTCATGCGCGATCGCGCCCTTGATCAGCGGCACGAGCTGTTTCTTGTCGCCGGAGAAGCTGCGCGCGACATAGGTTGCGCCAAGCTGCAGCGCGAGCGACACCGTATCCACCGGCGCATCGCGATTGACCACGCCGCGCTTGGACTTGGAGCCCGCGTCGGCGGTGGCGGAAAACTGGCCCTTGGTCAGGCCGTAGACGCCGTTGTTCTCGAGGATGTAGGTCAGGTTCACGCCGCGGCGCATGATGTGCGCGAACTGGCCGATGCCGATCGAGGCCGAGTCGCCGTCGCCGGAGACGCCGAGGTAGATCAGCTCGCGGTTGGCGAGGTTGGCGCCGGTCAGCACCGACGGCATCCTTCCATGCACGCTGTTGAAGCCGTGCGAGCTGCCGAGGAAATAGTCGGGCGTTTTCGAGCTGCAGCCGATGCCGGAGAGCTTGGCCACGCGGTGCGGCTGGATGTCGAGTTCCCAGCAGGCCTGGATGATCGAAGCCGAGATCGAGTCGTGGCCGCAGCCGGCGCAGAGCGTGGAGATCTTGCCTTCGTAGTCGCGGCGCGTGTAGCCGACCTTGTTCTTCTGCAGCGTCGGGTGATGGAGCGTGGGTTTGGTCAGGTAGGTCATCGCTAGGCGGCCTTGTGTTTCTTCAGCGGGCGCACGTTCAGCGCCGCGGCCACCGCGGCGATCTCCTTGACGATGAAGCGCGCGGTGATCGGGGTGCCGTCGTAATGCAGTACGGAGATCAGGCTGGCGGGGTTGATGTGGGCCTCGTTCACCAGCAGGACTTTCAGCTGCGCGTCCCGGTTCTGCTCGACCACGAACACCTTCGAGTGCGCGGAGACGAAGTCGGCGATCTCGTCCTGGAACGGAAACGCGCGCACGCGCAGGGCGTTGACGTAGATGCCCTTCGCGGCGAGCGCGTCGAGCGCCTCGGCCATCGCCGGGCTGGTGGAACCGAAATAGATCACGCCGAAGCGCGCGGGATGCTGCGCCGGCGTCAGCAAGGGCTTGGGCACCAGCGTCTTCGCGGTCTCGAACTTCTTCAGCAGCCGCTGCATATTGTCGACATAGTCCGGACCCGCCTCGGAATAGCGCGCGTAGCGGTCCTTGGTCGTGCCGCGGGTGAAATAGGCGCCGCGCGTGGGGTGAGTACCGGGGTAGGTGCGGTAGGCAATGCCGTCGCCGTCCACGTCCAGATAGCGGCCGAAGTCCTTGCCTGCCTGCAACTCCTCGGCGCTCATGACCTTGCCGCGGTCGTAGGTCTTGGCGTCATCCCACTCGAGCGGATCGCACAGGCGCGTATTCATGCCGATATCCAGATCGGTCATCACGAACACCGGCGTCTGCAAGCGGTCGGCGAGGTCCAGCGCCTGCGCGGTGAACTCGAAGCACTCTTTCGGGTCTTCGGGGAACAGCAGCACATGCTTGGTGTCGCCGTGGGAGGCGTAGGCGGTAGACAGGATGTCCGCCTGCTGCGTGCGCGTGGGCATGCCGGTGGAGGGGCCGCCGCGCTGCACATCGACGATGGTCACCGGAATCTCGGCAAAGTAGGCGAGGCCGATGAACTCGGTCATGAGCGAGATGCCCGGGCCGGAGGTGGCGGTGAAGGCGCGCGCGCCGTTCCAGCCGGCGCCGGTGACGATACCTATCGAGGCAAGCTCGTCTTCGGCCTGCACGATGGCGAACTTGTTCTTGCCGCTGTCCTGATCCACGCGCAACCGCTTGCAGTAGCGCTCGAATGCCTCGGCGACCGAGGACGACGGCGTGATCGGGTACCAGGCGCACACGGTGGCGCCGCCGTACACCGCGCCCAGCGCCGTGGCGCTGTTGCCTTCCATGAAGATCTTGTTGCCGACGGCGTCGGCCTTCTTGACCCGCAGGCCGATCGGGCACTTAAGGTGGGCCAGCGCGTAGTCGCGCCCCATCTGCAGCGCGTTCAGGTTGGGCTTGAGCAGCTTTTCCTTGCCCTTGTACTGCTCGCCGATCAGTTCGGCGATCGCGCCGGCGTCCATGTCGAGCAGCGCGCACAGCGCGCCGACGTAAATGATGTTCTTGAACAGCTGCCGCTGGCGCGAGTCGTCGTAGGTGGCGTTGCAGATGTCGGTGAGCGGCATGCCGATGACGTTGATGTCGTCGCGGAACCTCGACTGCGGCAGCGGCCGGGTATTGTCATAGAACAGGTAGCCGCCGGGCTCGATCTCGGCGAGGTCCTGGTTCCAGGTCTGCGGGTTCATTGCCACCATCAGGTCCACCCCGCCGCGGCGGCCGAGCCAGCCCTTCTCCGTCACCCGCACCTCGTACCAGGTGGGCAGGCCCTGGATGTTGGACGGAAAAATGTTGCGCGGGCTCACCGGCACACCCATCCTGAGGATGGACCGGGCGAACAACTCATTGGCCGAGGCCGAGCCCGAGCCGTTGACGTTGGCGAACTTGATGACGAAATCGTT
>DAIRFM010000027.1:5632-7416 GCA_036795025.1 Burkholderiales bacterium
CTCCTTCTTCGGCGCGCGGCTGCGGCAGCCCGGACCGGCGGGCGTCATCTCGAGCAGGAATTTCTGCATATCCCAGGCCCCGGTGGGGCAGCGCTCGGCGCACAGGCCGCAGTGCAGGCACACGTCCTCGTCCTTGGCCATGATGCGGCCGGTCTTGAGCGTGCTGGAAACGTACAGATCCTGCGTCAGGTTGTTCGCCGGCGCGTTCAGCCGCGTGCGCAGGTCCGCCTCCTCGCCGTTGACGGTGAAGGTGATGCAATCCATCGGGCAGATGTCGACACAGGCGTCGCACTCGATGCACAGCGTGTTGCTGAACACGGTCTGCACGTCGCAGTTGAGGCAGCGCTCCGCCTCCTTGAACGCGGTGGCCCGGTCGAAACCCATCTCGACTTCGATCTTGATATTCTTCAGCGTCTGGCTGGCGTCGCGCCAGGGCACCTTGTAGCGGTGGTCGAGCGCGATCTCATTGTGGTAGCTCCACTCATGGATGCCCATTTTCTGCGACATCAGATGCACCATGGGCGGCGGGCGTTTGGACACGTCCTCGCCCTGGCAGTGCTTGTCGATGGAGACCGCGGCCTCGTGGCCGTGGGCGACGGCCCAGATGATGTTCTTCGGCCCGAAGGCGGCGTCGCCGCCGAAAAACACCCGCGGCAAAGAGGTCTGCAGGGTGACTTTGTCGACCACCGGCATGCCCGATTGGTCGAACCCGATGCCGCAGTCCTTTTCGATCCAGGGAAAGGCGTTTTCCTGGCCGACCGCAACGAGCACCTCGTCGCACTCGAAATGCTGGTCGGGCTCGCCCGTGGGGACGAGCCGGCGCCGGCCCCGCTTTGGCCCATCTGCGTCGAACTTCGCCGCGACTTTTTCGAAGGTGACGCCGGTGAGCTTGCCCTTGTGGTGCGTGAATTCCTTGGGTACGAGATAGTTGAGGATGGGAATGCCCTCGTGCATGGCGTCTTCCTTCTCCCAGGGCGAGGCCTTCATCTCTTCGAAGCCGGAACGCACGATCACCTTCACGTCCTCGCCGCCCAGGCGCTTGCTCGTGCGGCAGCAATCCATGGCGGTGTTGCCGCCGCCGAGCACGATGACGCGCTTGGCGATCTTGTCGATATGCCCGAAGGAGACGCTGGAGAGCCAGTCGATGCCGATGTGGATATGTTTGGCCGCTTCCTTGCGCCCCGGAATATCGAGGTCGCGGCCGCGCGGCGCGCCCGAACCGACGAATATCGCGTCATAGCCCTCCGCCAGCAAGGCCTTCATGCTGTCCACGCGCTTGCCGGCGCGAAACTCGATGCCGAGGCCGAGGATGTAGCCGACTTCCTCGTCGATCACTTCCTCGGGCAGGCGAAACCTGGGGATCTGGCTGCGGATCATGCCGCCCGCCTTGGCGTCCCCGTCGTACACGGCGACATGATAGCCATGCGGGGCCAGGTCGCGCGCCACGGTGAGCGACGCCGGGCCGGCGCCGACACAGGCGATGCGCTTGCCGTTTTTCTTCTTCGGCACCGCCGGCAGGCGCGCGCGGATGTCGTCCTTGTTGTCTGCGGCGACCCGCTTCAGGCGGCAGATCGCGACCGGTTCCCTGGCCGCGCCGGCGGACTCCTTCCCTTGCTCTGCCGGCGCATCCTCTACGCGTCTGCGGCGGCAAGCCGGTTCGCACGGGCGGTCGCAGGTGCGTCCCAGAATGCCGGGGAAAACGTTGGACGTCCAGTTGACCATGTAGGCGTCATCGTAACGGCCTGCCGCGATCAAGCGGATGTATTCGGGAACCGGGGTATGGG
>DAIRFM010000027.1:7516-10848 GCA_036795025.1 Burkholderiales bacterium
GGCCAGCGGCCGCGTGTTGAGCACGTCGGCTTTCTCCAGCCAGCCGCGCCGTGCCTGCCCGATGCCGTAGCGCAGATGCTCGAAGTCGAGCGCGCTGTGCGCATCCGAGCTGATGCAGACCAGGACACCTTCGTCCTTCGCCATCCGGCAGTGGGTGTCGAGCAGGTCGAGCCGCTCGGGATGGGCATTCAGCTCAAGAAAGCGCCCGCGCTCCTTCGCCTTGCGGATGATGCGCAGCATGTCGACGTCGTAGGGCTCGCGGCGCTCGATCAAGCGGCCGGTCGGATGCGCCAGGATATGGAAGTGCGGGTGCTCGAACGCCTTCAGGATGCGCTCGGTCTGGCGCTCGCGCGAGAGCTGAAAATCGCTGTGCACCGCCCCCACCACCAGATCCAGGTGCGCGAGCACGCTGTCGGGCAGATCGAGCGTGCCGTCGGCGAGGATATCCACCTCGATGCCTTTGAGCACCCTGATTCCGGTCAGTTCGGCGTTGAGCCGATCGATTTCGTCGATCTGCAGTTCCAGGCGCCGCGGATCGAGGCCGTGCGCCAAGCGCAGCCGGCGCGAATGCTCGGTGATCGCCAGGTAGCGCAAGCCGCGCGCGCTGGCGGCAAGCGCCATGTCCCTCATGCTGCCGTGCCCATCGCTCGCCTTGGTATGCACGTGCAGATCCCCGCGCAGATCATCGAGCTCGACCAGCCGCGGCAACTCGCCTGCGCGCGCCGCCTCGATTTCGCCGCGATCCTCGCGCAATTCCGGCGGGATGTACGGCAGCCCGACTGCGGCGTACACCGATTCCTCCGTCTCCCCGGCGATGCGCTTGTTGCCGCGGAACACGCCGTATTCATTGATTTTCAGCCCGCGCTCCTGCCCCAGTTTGCGCACCGCGATATTGTGGGATTTCGACCCGGTGAAATAATGCAGTGCCGCGCCGTAGCACTCCTCGGCCACGACGCGCACATCCACCTGAATGCCCGCGTGCAACACCACGCTCGAGCGCGTCTCGCCTCGGGACAGAACCTGCCTGACTTCGGCATAGGCGAGGAAGCGCTGCATCACTTGCGCGGGGGCGGCGGCGGTGACCAGAATATCGATGTCGCCGACAGTCTCGCGCATGCGGCGGAAACTGCCCGCCAGCACGACCCGCCCCACGCCCGCGCTCCGGCTCAGATAATCGGCGTACGCGTGCGCGTACTGCGCGGCAATCGCGAGCTTGTAGCGCCCCGGGCGCTTCAGATGCGCCTCGACTCCCTGCAGGATATTGAGCTCGGATTTTTCGCCGAACCCCGGCAGCGCGCGCAGCCTGCCGTCGCGCGCCGCGCGGTAGAGCTGCTCCGGCGTCTGCACATCGAGATCCTGGTACAGCCGCTGCACCCGCTTCGGCCCCAGACCGGGAACGTGCAGCAGATCGGTGATGCCGGAGGGCAATTGGCGGTTGAGTTTTTCGAACAGCGCGCAAGTCCCGGTGGCGGCGATCTCCCGGATCTTGGCGTCGAGGTCCGCACCGATGCCGGGCAGCTTGGGCAGCTCGCCGCCTGCGGCGAGGCACGCAACGAGGTCAAGCTGCAGCGCCTCGACGATGCGTGCCGCATTGCGGTAGGCGCGTATCCGGAACGGGTTGGCCTGCTGGATCTCGAGCAAGTCGGCGATTTCGCCGAAGACCCGCGCGATGTCGGCGTTGTGCGCTGCGGGCCCTTGCATGTTGGTTTCCCCGGAGAACGCGCAAACGAACGGGTCACATCTCCATGTCCGAACCCGGGGTGTGCGCCGGCGGCGGCTCCTCGCGCAGTTCCGCCACCATGCAGTCTGTGGTCAGGATCAGTCCCGCGATCGAAGCGGCATTTTGCAGCGCCGAGCGCGTCACCTTGCACGGATCGAGCACTCCCATCGCGACCATGTCGCCGAACACGCTCGTAGCCGCGTTATAGCCGAAGCCGCCTGCCCCCTCGAGGACCCGGTTGAGGATGACCGATGGCTCGTCGCCGGCGTTGGCAACGATCTGCCGCAGCGGCTCCTCCAGCGCGCGCAGCACGATTTTGATGCCCGCATTCTGGTCCGGGTTGTCGCCGGCGAGCGCGCTTATTGCCTGCCGCGCGCGCAGCAGGGCGACACCGCCGCCCGGGAGTACGCCCTCCTCGATCGCTGCGCGGGTGGCATGCAGCGCGTCCTCGACGCGCGACTTGCGCTCCTTCATCTCGGTCTCGGTCGCGGCGCCGACCTTGACCAGGGCGACGCCGCCCGAGAGCTTGGCCGCACGTTCCTGCAGTTTCTCGCGGTCGTAATCGCTGGTCGCCTGCTCGATCTCGCGCCGGATCGCGGCGATGCGCGCATCGATCGCGCCCGGCTCGCCCATGCCGCCGATGATGGTGGTGTTGTCCTTGTCCACCTCGATGCGCCGCGCCCGGCCGAGATGATCGAGGCCCGCGCGCTCGAGCGTGAGTCCGAGCTCCTCCGCCACCACGCGAGCGCCGGTGAGCACCGCGATGTCTTCGAGCATCGCCTTGCGCCGGTCGCCGAACCCGGGCGCCTTGACCGCGCAGGTCTTGAGCACGCCGCGCAGGCTGTTGACCACCAGCATCGCCAGCGACTCGCCCTCCACGTCTTCGGCGACGACCAAGAGCGGCTTTGCCGCCTTGGCCACTTTCTCTAGCAGCGGCAGCAGATCGTGGATCGCGGAAATCTTTTTGTCGCAGAGCAGCACATACACGTCCTCCAGGACGCAGCGCTGCTTGTCCGCGACGTTGATGAAGTACGGCGACAGGAAACCGCGGTCGAACTGCATACCCTCGACCAGCTCCAGCTCGCTCGCCAGGCCGCGGCCGTCCTCGACCGTGATCACGCCGTCCTTGCCCACTTTTTCCATCGCATTGGCGATCATCTCGCCGATGCTGCTGTCGGAATTGGCGGATATGGCTGCCACCTGCGTGATCTCGTTGCGCCCGCTGCAGGGCTGGGCGAGGCGCTTCAACTCCGCCACCACCGCCTCGGTCGCCTTGTCGATGCCGCGCTTCAAGTCCATCGGATTCATCCCCGCGGCGACGTATTTCATGCCCTCCAGCACGATGGCCTGCGCCAGCACCATGGCCGTGGTGGTGCCGTCTCCCGCCACTTCCGAGGTCTTGGCGGCGACCTCGCGCACCATTTGCGCGCCCATGTTCTCGAAACGATCCTTGAGCTCGATCTCCTTGGCCACGGCGACGCCGGAGTTGATGATGGTGGGCGCGCCGTACGCGCGCTCCAGCATCACCGTGCGCGCTTTTGGCCCGAGGGTGACTTTCACCGCGTTGGCCAGCACCGTCATGCCGCGTACGATCTTGGCGTGCGCGTCCTCG
>DAIRFM010000028.1:0-10823 GCA_036795025.1 Burkholderiales bacterium
TCGGGATTGCCGCCATAGCCGTTGCACGCAAGGATCAACGCCTCGCAGCCAATGCGTTCGCGCGTACCGTCGGCGGCAACGATCTCCACGCCGCTGATAAGACCATCTGGCTTCGTCAACAGCACTTCAGCCACGCGTTCGGATAAAATGGAAATGTCATTGGCTTCGACGGCGCTGCGCAACCGATTGATCAATTCCAATCCGGTGCGTGTCGGCAATCCATGCATCCGCATGGCCGAGTGGCCCGGATAGTTGAAATTGTCGATCACGTCGAACGGCAAGCCGTAGCGATCCGCCAGCCATTCGATCAGCATGCCTGCGCCCTGCGCGACCGCATCGACGACGGCGCCATCCGCCTCGCCTTTCGCCTTACGCTGAATGTCGGCGGCGAACAGTTGCGGGCTGTCCGCGATGCCTTTGGCGCGCTGGAAACGCGTGCCTGCGGCGGGAATGAGCCCGGCCGACAGCGCCGTCGATCCCGCCGGCACGGCGTCGCGCTCGATCAGCACCGCATCGACTCCGGCTTCCTTGGCGGCAAGCGCCGCGCACAGCCCAGCAGCGCCGGCACCGACGATCAGCAGCGGTGTTTCGCCGGTGAATTCTTCGTCCGCTGTAATCGTCACCGTGCTCATTATGCCTCAAAGTCAAGCATCATCGCGCATTAAAACAGTTCATTGCGTACGAGCGACGGCGGACCTCCGCAAATATTTGCCGCGCGCTGGCCCGACGATGTTCCCGCTGTCATAAACAAGAGCGCCTCGCAAAAACGTACTCTTCACCCGACCGCTGAGTTCGACACCTTCGAACGGTGAGTAGCCTTGCACGGATTCAGATTCGGCGGCATGCACCACGAAACTTTCGTGCGGATCGACGATCACAATATCCGCGTCATAGCCTGGAGCGATATCCCCCTTGCTTGGCAGCCCGAAACGTTGCGCTGGCTTCCAGCTCAAAAGCTCGGCCATGTGATTGTATGACATGCCACGCTTGCTGCCCTCGCTCAAAACGCCTGAAAGGAGATATTCGGTGCCGCCAAATCCAGATTTGGCTAGCCAAATATTGTTTGGGTCGTCTTTTGACCACTTCTGCTCCGCTGAACAGCACGCATGATCGCTGACGATCCAGTCTATTTTTCGGTCAAGCACAGCCTGCCACAGAGCCTCGACGTCCTCGCGCGGGCGGATTGGCGGATTCACTTTGGCGTGCACGGCGCATTCGCAATCGGTATCGAGAAGAAGATGACCAACTGTCACTTCGCGGCGGAAAGCGATGTGCGGAAAAACCTGCTGCATGGTCCACGCGGCATCCACTGCTTTGCGTGAGCTCAAGTGCAACAGATTGATGTTCAGACAATTGGTTTCATTTGCCAGATAAGATGCAATCCAGATGGCAAGACCCTCGGAATGTGGAGGACGCGCTGCGCTATAAGCATGTAGGCCGGTCAGCTTGCCTTCTCGTTCCACGATCTTTGTATATGCATTAAGAATCTCTGCGAGTTCGCAATGCAGACTAACGCTGATGTGGGCGGCTTGATCGGGGAATTTGTCCATCAAGCGCTGTGCGGACCGCATAATGAACTCGAAATGCGCGATGTCATATTGCTCGTCGGGGCCGATCATCAAAAAATCATTTTGCTGCGACGAGCGTCCGTGCAGCCCATAGCCTCCGTAAAACATGAAGATCTTAAATGAGGTCACCCCATGTTCAGTGACGAGAGGTTCCATCTCATCGATATGCCTCGCTTCGATCGGCGCAAGATGAAAGCCATAATCGACCCAAAACCGGCCCGCCGACTGCTTGAACACTTCGGGCATAAACTCGAGGTAAGAGCCACCTCGATTGAGGTAGTAGTGTCCTGTGCGTAGGTAATTCAGGCTTGAGGTCACCCCTCCCATCGCCGCAGCCTTGCTCTCCGAAACTGCATCCTGGGCGAGCGGCGCATATATGCCGATATGCATATGCGCATCGACGCAACCCGGGAACGCGAGCCGATTCTTGGCGTCAAAGACTTGGCTGGCGAGATCGGCCTGAATTTCCGGCCCGAGCCGAGCGATCTTTCCATCCTTGATCGCAATATCAAGACAATCGACCGAGGTCTTGTTCGGTCGAACCACTCGGGCGTTCTTGATGATGGTATCGAACTGTTTATCCATGCGAGACGTTCCTTTGCTTACTGGCGATCTCTTCGTATTGCGCCTGTTGGTGCCGCATCACGTGCCGTCACCTTTCTTGCTATTCGGCGTGGCCGCCGATTCATATTGTTTGCCGAGCGCGATCAATGCCGGTGTGCCGATTACGTCATTAAGAGCAGCGAAGTCATACATTCGATCAAGGAACGGTTCGGAGGTACCATGGGCGGCAAGTGAGGCGTAAAATTCGCTCGCAGTGCGCGCCAATGCGCGGACGATGCCGCCAGGGAAAATTACAAGCGAGAAGCCAATCGCTTCCAGATCCGCCGCCGCGAGCGGGGGAGTCTTGCCTCCCTCGACCATATTGGCCACCAACAGCACGCCATTGAGCGCCGACGGAATGCGTTGAAGCTCGGCGCGCGATTTCGGCGCCTCAACAAATAATATATCGGCACCCGCCTCGCGGTAGCTTGCGGCACGTGCGATGGCGCGCTCGAAGCCCTCCACGGCTATTGCGTCGGTTCGAGCGATCACCAGGGTTTCGCGTGAGTGTCGTGCATCGAGCGCCGCCTTGATCTTGCCGGCCATTTCCGCTGCCGGGATCAGCCTCTTGTCGTCTAGATGGCCGCACCGCTTGGGAAAATCCTGATCCTCGATCTGGATCGCATTGGCGCCGGCGCGCTCGAACAGGCGAACGGTGCGCTGGACATTGAGCGCGTTGCCGTAGCCGGTGTCGGCGTCGACGACGAGCTGGGCGCCGACCCGATCGCGGATCAGCGCCACGGTCTCGACCACCTCGTTCATGCTCACAAGCCCAATGTCGGGACGCCCGAGGCGCGTATAGGCGATCGCCGCGCCTGAGACGTAGAGCGCCTCGAAGCCCGCCTGCTCAGCGATCAGCCCGGTGAGCGCGTCGTAGACGCCCGGGGCAATCAAGATGGGCCGGCGTGCGAGGCGGGTGCGAAGCGTGTTTTCAGTCATGTGTCACAGTCCTAGATAGGTGCGTTTGAGCGCAGGATCGGCGCGGATGTCGGCGGCAGTGCCGGACATGACGAATTTACCATCGGCCATGATGTAGGCGCGGTGCGCAACGTCGAGGCTCTGCACCACGTTCTGCTCGACCAGCAGCACCGACACGCCATCGGCGTTGATGCGCGCGATGAGCGCGAACAATTCCTCGACCAGCAGCGGAGAGAGCCCGAGTGAAGGCTCGTCGAGGATGAGCAACCTGGGTTCGGCCATCAGGCCGCGGCCGATGGCGAGCATCTGCTGTTCGCCGCCCGACAAAGTACCGGCACCCTGGAGCTGCCGCTCGTACAGGCGCGGGAAGATGGTGAACACGCGATTACGGTTGGCGGCGCGTCGCTCAGTGGCCCGGCGATAACTGCCGAGGTCGAGATTCTCGCGCACCGACAGATTGGGAAAAATCCGCCGTCCCTCCGGCACGTGGATAAGGCCGCGTGCGACAATGGTCGAGGGCTTCTCGCGCTCGACAGCGGCGCCGTCGAAACGGATCGAGCCCGCGCGCGCGCGCACAACGCCCGAGATCGTACGATTGAGCGTTGATTTCCCCACGCCATTGGAGCCGAGCACGGCGACAATCTCACCGGGACTAACGCTCAGCTCGACACCGCGCAGCACCTTGGTCTCGCCGTATCCGGCGCACAGACCCTGCACATCAAGAAGTGGGCTAGAGTCCATGGGACGCTCCGAGCTTCGCTGCCGCGCCGTGGCCGAGATAGGCCTCGACGACAGCCGCATCGGCCGCGACCATGGCAGGCGATCCTTCGGCGATAATGCGGCCTTCGGCAAGCACGAACACGTGCTCCGACAAGCTCATCACCGCTTGCATGACGTGCTCGATCATTAGAATGGTGATGCCGCGGGCGCAGAGGCCGCGGATGACGGGAACGAAGTCGCGGATCTCGGACGGATTCAATCCCGCTAGCACTTCGTCGAGAAGCAGGAGTTTTGGATCGGTCGCCAGCGCACGAGCCAGCTCCAGCCGCTTGCGCCCAGCGACGGTCAATGTATCGGCCGACCGGCCGAGCATGTCGCCGAGCCCTATCTCGCGCCCCACCTGCTCAGCAGCGGCGAGCGCGACAGTGCGCGCGCGATGCCGCAGGTGCGCGCCCACCAGGATGTTCTCGAGCACCGACAGCCCCGCGAACGGCTGGACGATTTGGAAGGTGCGGGCAATGCCGCGCCGCGCCAGACGGTGTGGCGGCTCGCCGGTAATCTCTTCACCGTTGAAGCGGATCGAGCCTGCGCTCGGCTTGAGGAAGCCGGAGATGATGGCGAACAGCGTGGTCTTGCCGGCGCCGTTTGGGCCGATCAGCGCCGTAATTCGCCCGGCTGGCGCGGATAACGACGCGGCATCGACGGCGAGCAGGCCTCCGAAACGCTGGGAAACGCGATCGACGACGAGCAACGGCTCAGCCATGGCCCGCCTCCCGGACGGAACGCGATGAGCGGTGTAGCAGCCATTTCCGTGCGTCGGCGACGGTGCCGATGAGGCCACGCGGCGCGAACCAAATGACCAGCACCAGCACGATGCCGTAGACCACGAGATCAAGACCGGGTGCGTCGCCCGCTACCAGCTTGGCGCCTTCGCCGAGCGACTTGACGACGAGAGCACCCAACAATGGCCCGAACACCGTGCCGACCCCGCCGATAATCGGCGTCAGCAGCGCCTCAATCGAGATCCACGTGCCATAAGCGATGCCGGCATCGATAAACAAGAAGTACTGCGCGTAGAAGCAGCCAGCGGCGGCGGTGATGGCGGCGGAAAGAACCATCGCGCCAAGCTTGACCACCGTGGCGTCGACGCCGAGGGCCATAGCCGCATCCTCGTTCTCGCGCACAGCGATCAGCCAGGCACCGAAGCGCGAGCGTTCGAGCAGCCACGCGATCAGCAGTGACAAAGCGACCAGCGCCAGGATGAGCCAATAAAAGGCTGCCCGGCTTTGGAACTGAAGGGCCTGCGCGCGTAAGTCGAGCTTGATCAAGGTGCCGACCCCGGCGCCCGTGATCGGAGCAACGCTGGCGACGATGCGCAGGACCTCGGCGAAAGCGAGCGTGACCAGTGCAAAGTAAGAACCGCGCAGCCCGGAGCGGAATGTGAGTCCGCCGATGATCGCGCCGACCGCCGCGCCGACAGCTATGCCGGCGGCAAAGCCGATCCATGCATTGACGCCATAGCGCACTTGCAGGATGGCGGTGACATAGGCGCCGGTGCCGAAGTAGGCGGCGTGGCCGAAGGAATACTGGCCGCCATAGCCGCCCAGGATGTTCCAGCCCTGCCCCGCCAGCGCGATCAGCAGCGTCACGACGAGAAAATTCAGCGTCACGTTCGACTGAACAAACAGCGGCACGACGGCGAGCGCCGCGATCACCGAGACGATGGGCAAAACACTCTTCATGCCCGCGCTCCGAACAGTCCACTGGGGCGAACGAGCAGCACTGCTATAAAGATGAGGAAGATGCCGATCTGGCCAAGCGATTCCCCAAGAATGAGGCCGGAGAGACTCTCGATCACGCCGATGACAAGGCCGCCGACCAGCGCTCCGGGCACCGATCCCATGCCGCCGAGTACGACGATAGTGAAGGCGATGAGGACGAAGGCATTGCCCACGTGCGGGTTGAGATAATAGGTCGGAATCAAGAGGCAGGCGGCGATGGCGACACAGGCGGTGCCCAAGCCGAAGGTGACGGCGTAGACGTGCGCCACATCGATTCCAACGAGCTCGGCCCCGAGCTTTTCCTTGGCGACCGCGCGGATCGCCTTGCCGATATCGGTCCAGCCCATGATCAGCCAGAGCAGCAGCGCGACGATGAATACCGCGCCGAACCCGATCACGCGTGGAACCGCGAGAAACGTGAAACCAAAATCGATGGTTTCGAACGCATAGGGCACGTCGATGGTGCGGGTATCGGCACGGAAGGCGTAGAGCAGCGCGTTTTCCAGAATAATGGCGATCGCCAGAGTGATCAGCAGCATGTTCCGATCATCGCCATGCGAGGCGGGACCAATGACGAAGCGCTGGACCCCGTAACCGAGCGCGAAAAACCCCGGCGCCAGCAGGATGATCGCGAGATATGGATCGAGACCGAGCGCTTGATAAGCGAAAAAGGCGGCGAACAGAGCGACGCTCAGAAGCGCGCCATGCGCAAAATTGATGATGTGCAGCACGCCGTAGATCAGCGTCAGTCCGAGGGCGACGAGCGCGTAGACCGCACCGGTCAGAAGGCCGTTGAGAATTGCGGGAATCAGGATGGCGGGCGATAGCACGGACATGATGCTTTAAAATCGCGGACGCGGACGGCGCCCCAGCGCCGCCCGCGAGCACGCGACGCTCAGGCCGGCATCGGGAAGACCGGCTTCGCATTGGCGAAGGCCGGCGGCAGGATCACCTTGATGTCATTGTCGAGCACCTGCGTGTTGACCGGCGCCGCCCCTTGGTTCTGGCCGTTGACGAATTTCGTCGGACCGTAGGGCATCACATGGCCGGCGAAGGTCGAACTCTCCAGCGCAGCGGTGACCTTGGCGCGGTCGGCGGAGGCGGCGCGCCCGATCGCGTCGGCGACCAGCAGGACGCAGCTGTAGTTCATGTACACTTCGTAGGTATAGAACTGACCCTTCTCCTCAACCTTCTTCTTCAGCGCCAACGCTTTGGGATTGCGCGGGTCGAACCAGTGATTGCAATCCATGATGTACTTGGCCGCGTCGGGGAACTCCTTGACGAACTTGTAGGAAGAGGCGGCGCCGCCGAGCACCGAATAGATACCTTTCGGCCTCACGTGTTGCTGCTGCATGGTGCGGGCGACCAAGACGTACTCGTTGTAGTAGTTTGCAGGGATGACGATGTCGGGATTCTGCGCCTTGATCTTGAGCACGACATTATTGAAGTCGCGCGTCGGCGTCGGATGCGGAATTGTCTCCAAAATCTGGAAGCCCTGCTGCGGCAGCTGCGCGTTAAGCAGTTTGGCGAGGCCGGAGCCGAACAGCGAATCCTCGTGAACGATCATCACCGTCTTGGCCGGCTTGCCGGCCTGATTGTTGATCGCCACGAGATTGTCGAGCGCGGTCTTGGCGATGACGCCGAAGCCGGGGCCGAAACGGAACGTGTTCTTGAGCCCGCGGGTGACGATGTTGTCGGCGACGCCGACGTCGACGACGTAAGGCAGATCATAGCGCGCGGCCGCCTGGCTCACGGCGAGGCAGATCGAGCTCGCATAGCCGCCGACGATTGCGGCAACTCCGGCGGAGTTCATTTTCTCGACTTCGGCGTTGCCGCCTTCCGGCGTCGACTGGGCGTCGCCCAGGACCGGCTCTATTTTGGCGCCGCCCAGCGCCTTGATCCCGCCAGCGGCATTGATCTCCTCGATCGCAAGCGTCGCGCCGAGACGGCCCTGCTGGCCGGAATAGGATAGCGCACCGGTCACGGGATGCAGCACGCCGAGTTTCACGCCGGCGCCCTGCGCGCGCAGGACAGACGGCATGGCGATAGTGGCGGCGACGGCGCCAAGCGCCGTGGTAGCAAGAAACTTGCGACGGCTGAAAGAATCGATTCGATCCGACATGGCCTTCTCCCTCTCTCGATTAGCGCGGCGCGATTCCCGCGGACTCGGTTTTGCTGGTTGAACCCTTACTGCTTGACGTCTTCGCGTTCGGCTGGAAACCTACGACCGGCGACCAGGTCTTGGTGTCGGCTTGGCCCGAACGCACGAGGTCGATTTCGAAGGCATAGCGATCGGGGCGGTAGAGCGCATGCAGATGCTCGACGCCGCGGCCGGCCTGGTCGTGAACGACGCGCACCAGCTCGATCAGTGGTGATCCGGTGCGTACGTCTAGCGCCTCGGCGACATCCGGGGTCGCGAGGCCTGCGGTGATGCGCTGGCGCGCGTGCTCGACCTTGACCCCGGCGCGCTCGAGCAACTCGAGTAGCGGGCGGGAGGCCAGCTCGTGGCGGCTGAATGTCACCGAGACGCTCTCGGGAACGTGGGTCGTAAGATAAGAGAACGGCACGCCATCGACCGAACGGACGCGCACCGAGCGCTGCAGCAACTGGTCGGATGCGACGCCGAGCGCCTGCGCGACCACGCCTTCGGCCGGGACGTAATCGAATGACAGAAGCCTGACCACCGTGCGCCGGCCCATATCGGCGAGATTGGCGAGCACACCCGATATGTCGGCTGTCATCGGTGCAGGTGAGGGCCGGTAAATGACGCGCGTCCCGGCGCTACGGCGCCGCTCGATCAGCCGCTCGCGCGCAAGTTCGCCGAGCGCACGCCGCACCGTGACGCGCGACACGCCGTGGAGTTTCGACAGCTCATTCTCATTGGGTAGCTTGGTGCCGTAGCCAGCGGCGCCACCGAGGATACGGTCGCGCAGGACAAGATAGACCTGTTTCGCCTTCGCCTCGCCGAGCCAATCACGCACGCCGCGTTCCCCGACCCATTCGCACGCCGTCACCGGCAGACGCTTTACTTGGTATCTTTTAGCATACAATATTGCAGACCCTCGACAAGCCCACAAACGCTGATGCAAACCGAGCGCGCATGAACGAGCCACAGACCCTGGTGGACAAGTTGTGGTCGTCCCATACGATCACGCAACGCGAAGATGATGCCGCCCTGCTCTGGGTCGATCGCCATTACATCCATGAAGGTTCATTCCACGCCTTTAGCCAAATGAAAGCGTACGGGCGCGCCATCGCCGAGCCAGGACTGACCTTCGGCGTCGCCGACCATTACGTGCCGACGCGCGGCCGCGGGCACGCGATCGCCAATCCCGAGATCGCCGCGATGGTGCACAATCTCGAGACGAATGCGACGCAAAGCCATATCACGCTGTTCGGGCTCGACGACCCGCGTCAGGGGATCGTGCACGTGGTCGGGCCGGAACAGGGATTGACGCTGCCTGGTCTGCTCATCGTCTGCGGCGACAGCCACACGTCCACGCACGGCGCCTTCGGCGCCTATGCCTTCGGCATCGGCGCCTCGGAAGTAGCCCATGTGCTGATGACGCAGACACTCTGGCAGAAGAAGCCGAAGCGCATGCGCGTCACGGTCGACGGCCAGGCTGCCGTCGGTGTCGGGGCAAAAGATATCGCACTCGCGATCATCGCGCAGGTGGGCGCCGATGGCGCGCAGGGTCACGCCATCGAGTTCGCCGGCAGTGCGATCACCGCGCTCACGATGGAAGGCCGCATGACGCTGTGCAACATGTCGATCGAAGCGGGCGGACGATGCGGAATGGTTGCTCCTGACGCGACCACCTACTCCTATGTGAAGGGGCGGCCTTATGCGCCCAGTGGCGCGGCTTTCGATCAGGCCGTCGAGGCATGGTCCGCGCTCGTCTCCGATGACGGCGCATCGTTCGACCGGGAGGTCTCGCTTCACGCCGCGGCCATCGCGCCAATTATCACCTGGGGTACCACCCCGGACGACGCGCTGCCGATCGATGCCCGTGTGCCCGACCCAGCGCGGGAGACTGACCCCGTGCGGGCCGAGTACCTGCGCAACGCACTCGATTACATGGGCCTCACCGCCGGCAAGAAACTGACCGAAATTGCGATCGATCGTATCTTCATCGGCTCCTGCACCAATTCGCGCATCGAGGATTTGCGCGCGGCGGCCGCTGTCCTCGCTGGACGTGTCAGCAAGGTGCCGGGATTGATCTCGCCTGGCTCATCGATTGTGAAACGACAGGCCGAAGAAGAGGGCCTCGACCGTATTTTCCGCGATGCTGGGCTGGAATGGGCCGATTCAGGCTGTTCGATGTGCGTAGGGATCAACGGCGACATAGTACCGTCCGGCGAGCGTTGCGCCTCGACCACCAATCGCAATTTCCGCGGCCGGCAAGGTCCCGGCGCGCGCACGCACTTGATGTCGCCAGCAATGGTCGCTGCTGCCGCGGTCAGCGGGCATCTTGCCGACGTCCGGCCGTTGCTGGCCGGACGCACGCCGTAGGAGGCACGCATGGAGAAATTCGTCCGCCTCACCGCCACGGCCTGCCCGCTCGCGTTGAGCAATCTCAACACGGACCAGATTCTGCCCGCTCGCTATCTCAAGTGGCCGCGCTCCGCGAATCTCGGCCGCGTGCTGTTCCAGGACTTGCGCTGCGATGCCGACGGCAAAGAGCGGTCCGACTTTCCGCTCAACCAGCCGGCTTATCGCGAGGCCAAGATTTTGGTCGCGGGACGCAATTTCGGCGGCGGCTCATCGCGCGAAGCCGCCGTCTACGCCCTGTACGATGCTGGCATAAGTTGCGTGATCGCGCCGTCGTTCGGCGACATCTTTGCGCAAAACGCGGTGAAGAATGGACTCTTGATCGCGGTCCTGCCCGAGGCGGATGTGGCCGAGCTCGCGGCGGCGATTTCCGCCGATGCCGAACTGCCCCTCAGCATCGATCTCGAGCAGCAGGCGATTTCGCGCGGCAACCGCACCTATACGTTTGCCGTCGATCCGGTCAGCCGCAATCAACTGCTCAATGGCTGGGACGATATCGATCTAACCGAAAGCAACCGGGACCGGATAGGGGCGTTCCAAGCTGAGGATCAGAAACGCAGGCCCTGGGCGGTACCTGCGAAAGCGTAGCGAGATTCGTCGGGGCTACAAATGAAAATTGTCATTTGAAATCATGGCGGTCCCGAGAGGAGTCGAACCTCCGACCTTCGGTTTAGGAAACCG